>CBFHMA010000023.1:0-17817 GCA_965656775.1 Luminiphilus sp. | reverse complement strand
TTTAACTGATTTCAACAGCTCATCCATACCTTTGGCCATACGAGGAGCCCATGCCTTTTCGCTGTGGGCCTTAGGCGCGCCAGCGGCACCCGATTCATGGCACATAGCGCAGGACTTGTTGTACTTGTCCATGTTGGGTGCAGCAACCGCAGCCGTAGAGACCATAACGGCCAAAGCCATTGAAGCCGGCGCCAGAATTCGACTGACCTGTGTACGTGAAATCATAATGTCCCCTATTGCGAGTTCTGAATACCCGCGGTTCTGGTGAAAAAGGCCGTAACACAATCATGCTTCGACCCTCGTGCCATGTCATTATAGTCAATCGTGGCCTGTGGATAAAAGTCACTTATGACCGGCATTATCAACGAACATCAAAGTACGATGACGCAAAGCGCGCCCAGCCTAGGGCCAGTTGACTTCAGGGGGGCAATATTTCTTCAAAGTGCCAGTGCCCTCAATAACGCACCACCTGACCTCGGTTCAGAGGTGGCCTTTGCCGGCCGCTCCAATGCAGGGAAGTCTAGTGCCATCAACACGCTGACCGGAAACCGCAAACTCGCTCGCACCTCACGAACACCGGGCAGAACACAGTTAATCAATTTTTTCTCCCTCTCCGAGCAACAACGCTTAGTCGATTTACCTGGGTATGGCTACGCCAAAGTCCCACTGAAAATGAAACGCGAATGGAATAAGCATATGGAAGCTTATTTACAACAGCGTCAAAGTTTACGAGGGCTGGTGTTGCTGATGGATGTCCGTCATCCACTGACGGATCAGGACGAGCAGATGGTTCGATGGGCTGCATCCGCCTACATGCCAGTGCATGTGCTGCTGACAAAAGCCGACAAACTCAAACGCGGCCCCGCTAAAAGCACCTTACTATCGGTGCGTGCCCGATTGCTGGAATTTGGTGATACAACCTCGGTACAACTGTTTTCCGCACTCAAGGGCGATGGTCTAAAAGAACTCGAAAAGCTGTTGCAGTCGTGGTTGACCGATACCTCGGTGTTTGATGAAGTCAGCGAGTCTGACGACTAGTGGGCCTCATCCCAGTTACTCCCCACACCGATATCCACCTTCAATGGCACTCGCAGCTCAGCTACTTGGCCCATTAGCTCGGGTAGTGCGCTCACCAATGCCTCCACCTCGGACTCAGCCACCTCAAAAACCAGTTCGTCGTGCACTTGCATGATCATAAGCGCATCGGTGCCACTGCTCTCTAACCACTGATCGACGGCGATCATGGCGCGCTTAATGATGTCAGCCGCAGTACCTTGCATAGGCGCGTTGATTGCCGTGCGCTCAGCGGCGAGCTGGCGCTGTTTGTTGCGCGCATTGATCTCCGGTAGGTGTAAACGCCGACCCAACAAGGTTTCCACGTAGCCTTGTTCATGGGCCTGGGATCGAGTGCGACTCATATAATCAGCCACACCGGGGTACCGAGCGAAATAGAGGTCGATATAAGCTTGCGCCTCATGACGCCCGAGCCCCAACTGCCGCGCCAAGCCGAAGGCTGACATGCCATAAATTAAGCCGAAATTAATAGCTTTTGCTTTACGTCGCTGATCGGCAGTGACCGCTTCAAGGGCCACATCAAACACCTCTGCCGCCGTCGCCGAATGCACATCGAGGTCGGCACTAAAGGCGTGTAGCAAGCTGGGATCCTCGGATAGGTGCGCCATGATGCGCAACTCTATCTGAGAGTAATCGGCCGCTACGATGGCCCGCCCCTGTGGCGCACAAAACGCCTGACGAATCCGCCGACCCTCGTCGGTACGAATGGGGATGTTCTGCAAATTCGGGTCGGAAGATGATAGACGACCGGTGGCCGTAACCGCTTGATGGTATGACGTGTGTACTCGGCCGGTCACCGGGTCAATCATGGTAGGTAACTTATCGGTGTAGGTTGACTTCAACTTTGCCAGGCTGCGGTATTCCATCAACACCGCTGGCAATGGGTAATCGAGCGCCAATTCCGCAAGGACCTCTTCGGCGGTAGAAGGCGCTCCCTTTGGGGTCTTCTTCAACACTGGCAATTCAAGCTTGCCAAACAAAATCTCACCGAGTTGCTTGGGGGAACCTAAATTGAACACTTGCCCTGCCAAGTCGTGAGCTTGCTGTTCAAGCTGTTGCAAACGCTGAGACAACTTGTGGCTGTGGTCTGCCAGCTGCTGACGATTGATAAACGTACCATTGCGCTCAATACGTGCCAGTACCGGCACCAATGGCACCTCTAATTGCTGGTACAAGCTGGCAAGCACGGGTTGCGCTTCTAACTTTGGCCACAACGCTCGGTGCAAGCGCAGTGTGATGTCGGCATCTTCGGCTGCATAGGGAGCCGCCTGCTCTAGTGCCACCTGATTAAAGGTCAGTTGCTTGGCGCCCTTGCCCGCAACATCCTCAAAACTGATGGCCCGCTGACCTAAATACTTAAGGGCCAACGAGTCCATGTCATGGCGACTTGCGGTGGAGTCCAACACATAGGATTGCAGCATAGAATCATGGGCAATACCCATTAATCGGATGCCGTGACGAGCCAATACGTTGGCGTCGTACTTAAGATTCTGGCCCAACTTCTGGCGGGTTGGGTCCTCTAGCAAGGGACGCAAGGTCTCGAGTACTTGTGTGCGGTCCAACTGGTCCGGCGCACCGGGATAATCATGACACAAGGGTACGTAGGCGGCGCGGCCCGGCTCGACGGCAAATGACAGACCCACGATATCGGCCTGCATGTAGTTGAGACTCGTCGTTTCAGTGTCGAAAGCAAATAAGGGGGCAGCGCTAAGCGCACTTAACCACTCGTTAAAATGATCCCAGTCCGTGATCGTGACAACCTCAAGTGGTTGCTCCGGGGATGTAGTCGACACGTCATCGGCGATGGCTGGCGGGGTTAATTGCGCATCGTGAAGCAATTCAGAGAGCCAAGCCTTGAATTCTAGCTCTGTAAAGTAGCCCACCAAGGCATCACGGTCTGCTGGCCTGGAGACAAGATCGCTATGAGCGAGTGCCAAATCACAGTCAAGTTTGATGGTAGCCAGCCGATAAGAGAGCTCTGCTTCTTGCCGATGTTGTTCAAGCTTTGCCGGTAACGACTTGCCACCCCGAATTTCCAGATCAGCGATTCGGTCAAGATTTTGATAGAGGGTTTCAATGCCACCAATGTTCTGCAACAACGCGAGCGCGGTTTTTTCGCCAACCCCCGGCACCCCGGGAATGTTGTCGACCTTGTCACCCTGTAACGCCAGCAAATCAATAATCAGCTCGGGGGGTATGCCAAATTTCTCAATGACACCCGAGCGATCCAGGACTGTATTGGTCATAGTATTAATAAGCGTCACGTGCTCATTAACCAACTGGGCCATGTCTTTATCACCGGTGGATATGACTACCGGTCGACCTTGATTTGAAGCCTCACAGGCCAACGTGCCAATCACGTCATCGGCCTCGACCCCCTCCACACAGATGAGGGGGAGGCCCATGGCCTTTATAACGTTATGGATCGGTGCGATTTGCTCACGCAATTCATCGGGCATGGGTGGTCGATTTGCTTTGTACTCAGCGTACATGGCATTGCGGAACGTGGGGCCCTTAGCATCAAACACCACAACCACTTGATCGTCGGGGAATTCCGCCTGCAACTTGCGGATCATACCGATGACTCCCTTGGCGGCACCGGTATTCATACCCTTGGAGTTCGTCAGTGCAGGGAGTGCATGGTAAGCACGGAATAGGTACGAGGAACCGTCGACCAATACAAGACGCTGCGTCATGGTGTCAACGCTCCCACAAATAGCGGGCTGAACGATAAGTCACCTTAAATTTTGCGAGATCAAAAGGCGCTCGGAAAAAGCCGTGGAAATGGCCCCGCGGATTGATCAAGGCGACGTTCGCGCTATGGTCGACTTGGTAGCTGCCATTTTCATCGGTGACTTTGCGAAACGGCGCATTCAAGCTCTGAGCAAATCGCAAAATCTCAACAAACTCGCCCGTGACACCGACAAAGTCTGGATTGAAATACGGCACGTAATCTGCCAGAGCAGGCACTGTGTCCCGGGCTGGATCTACCGTCACCATAACCACTTGGGTATCGGTCGCTTCGGTTACCTCTAACTGGGCCTGCACGTCAGCTAAAAACGACAACGTAGTCGGGCAGATATCGGGACAGTGGGTGAAGCCGAAAAACACCAGGGTCCAGTGATCGGTAAAACGCTCAGGGGTAAATGGCTGTCCCCTGTGATCGATCAATTCAAAGGTGCCCAAATCCCTGGGTCGTTCAAACAAAAACAAACCATTGGCGCGCATATCCGATGGCGACATAACACGCGGTTGCTGAATACGATTAACAAAACTAAACAACACAACCGTGATGAATAACAGAACAAGAGCAACGGTGACCGCAATACGTCGGTTCAGTGAAAGACTCACAGAATGCCTCCAAAAAACCAATGATCTACCAACATGGCGATGAACAGCAAAAGCAGATAGGTGATCGAGTATTTAAAGGTCTCCATGGGTGCTTTGACATTGCGGCCACGGAGGATTTCAACCGACCAGTATAAAAAAACAGCACCCAGCACTAATGCGGACGCTAAATAGAACCAACCGCTCAAACCGGTAGCAAAGGGCAACAAGGTAATGAGCACCATAAGGATTGTGTACAGAAAAATGTGCAGCGCCGTGAATTTCACGCCATGGGTGACAGGGAGCATAGGCACCCCGACTGCTGCGTATTCCTCTTTTCGATGAATGGCCAGGGCCCAGAAGTGTGGCGGTGTCCAGGCAAAAATAATTAGCACCAATAGCAGCGCATGACCATGAATTTCACCCGTGACGGCGGTCCATCCAAGGAGGGGAGGCGCGGCACCAGCGAGACCGCCGATGACAATATTTTGTGGCGTGGCACGCTTCAAAAACATAGTGTAAATGAAGGCATAACCTATAAGGCTGGCAACCGTAAGCACCGCCGTCAGGGTGTTTACCCAAAGCACCAGTGTGATCACACCCAGCACCGACAACAGCAAGGCAAATCCGGCCGCCTGGCGTTGGCTTAATCGACCGGTTGCAACAGGCCGACCCTTTGTTCGTGCCATTTGCTGATCGATACGCTCATCCACAATATGATTAATGGCAGCTGCAGCTCCTGCACAAAGAGCAATACCCAAGTTGCCCAAAACCAGAGGCTGCCAGGGCACAAATCCAGGCACGGCCATGCACATGCCGATGAGGGCCGTCAGAATCATGAGCGCGACAACCCTTGGCTTGGTCAGCTCCAAATAGTCATGCCAGCTAGTGGGCGCCGAGGCCGACAGCACAGTCATTGCAACTCTCCAGAGTTTTTCAGTAGGAACTTCAAGTCAGCAATGACCTTTTTATAATCTAAGTCATCGGGGTAACGCATCATGACCCAGCCCGCGGGATCCGCTAGGTACCATTGAGCAGAATTGTCAGCCAGAGAGGGGAACAGAGCCAACAAGTCATCGGGTTCAGTAGCCAGTGCAACGAGGCCTATATGGGCTTTCGCCACGTAAGGCCCCAGTGGGCCGGGGGCAACATCACTCGACCAGCCAGCGGGGCGAGGCTCCAGGGGTGTAACACGAGCGTCTTCAATGGGTGTATCGCCAATATAGACCCGCCGCATTTTGTTGAATTCTTTACCCAGGGCAATATGGATCTGGCGAGTGACGTATAAACGGGCTTCACAAGCGCCATCGCAGGTAGCGCCTTGGTTGGCAATGATCATGGTCCAACGGGGTTCCAAGTCCTGCCATTGAAACAGCGCGCCCACGTCGTCTCTGAATGCATAGGGTTGGATCTGCCGAGGGGGCTGGATAAGCGTGCCATAATTGGCTGTGCCAATGGCACCTAACAGATCGAGATCGCCCTCAATCACAAAGTACCAGAGCCATGACGCGGCTAAAATCATCGTCAACGGCAAGCCGGCAATGAGACCCAGAATCATTCGATTATTGCGATCGTTGTGGGGCGCGGTGGTCATTTTATTCCCTACGTTATGGGGCGGTTGGCCTGCGGCGTATCAAGGACCACAGGTTGGAACTACCGAAAACAAAGGCAAGTAACAGAGCGGCGCTCATGGTAAACCATTGCACGGCATAGCCGGTGTGTTTCGCTGGACTTTGATTAACCACGGGCCAGTCGGCCTGTAGTGCTAACGGATCATCAGCATTGATGCGAATTTCAACCGGTAGTAGTTGACGGTTGCTGTTGAATAGCGCGGGGCCGTCCATCGTTTCGGGTTGGAAGTGCTGCACCACCGAGGGTAACCCGTCGAGCGGAAGCGGTTTAGCGAGCATGTAAGGGAGCTGGCTGGGTAGGTAGACTCGCCCCAGGATTTGCCTAGACCCATCGGTCAAAGGAGGCGTCGGCAAAGATTGTCTGGCGGGATCACCTTGGGTCCAGCCTAGGTTGATGGGTACCCATACATCATCGGTTTCCACAAAAATCACCACATCGTAACCGAATCGACCGTTGCGAGTCTGATTGTCGATGAAGACATAACGGCTGCTATCAACGCGCCCGTTGACTATCACCGATCGATCGGCAACGGATTGAGACCACTGATCCCGGGGGATGGTGTTGAGCAATGCTTGTAAGGTCGTGTTAGTGAGGGACGGTAACGCTGCGCGCTGCTGGTAACGTTGCGCTAAAACCTGCTTCTCCTGTGCCCGATCGAGTTGCCAGAAACCTAAGCTCATCAAAAAAGGAATGAGCGTCAAAGTTAATAATGTTAAGCGCCACTCGAAGCTGCACCGCAGTGGCCCACAGTTCGCGTTAAACTGTGTCACTCATTCACTCCACATGCTTGAGCAATCATCTTGCGCAAACATATTCACTGCGACCCTAAGTCGCCTTAGAGAGATCTCTATGTATCTAAAGGTATTGATCGTTCTGTTCATGATCGCACTCGTGATAAGCCTTGGTTCCGGGCTTTACTTTCTCATGATGGATCAAGGCAACCTTCAGAAAAAGCGCCTATTCACGTCCCTCGGTGTTCGTCTTGGCTTAGCGTCTGGCTTACTGCTCGTCATTGTGTATGGCGTAGCCACCGGGCAACTAGGCCACCGCAATCCTTGGGATGCTGGCCCCAAAAGCGACATAGAAGCGTCGAGTCCTTGAAGATGGCCCGCTAATTCAATTCTTAAGAAGCACAACAAAACGGGCGCCGAAGCGCCCGCTAGTTCAACGCAAAGTTGATTACAAAATGTAAACGAATAGGAATAAGAACACCCAAACTACATCAACGAAGTGCCAATACCAACTCGACGCTTCAAAGCCAAAATGATCTGCAGCGGTAAAGTGCTTGTTCTTCACTGATCGAACTAGTTGGATAAGTAGCATCGTCATACCCATGGCAACGTGGAAGCCATGGAAGCCCGTGAGCATAAAGAACGTTGAGCCATAGATACCCGAGTTAAGGGTCAGCCCGAAGTACTCATAAGCCTCGTAGTATTCAGCCGCTTGCAAGAACAAAAAGAAGATACCCAAACCCACGGTGATGCCGAGCCAGAGGTTAAATTTACTGCGCTGATCCTTCAGGAGCGCCGTATGGGCGACATGTACTGTGAACGAGGAAGATAACAGCACCAAGGTGTTCCACATGGGGAGCCACTGGTACCAGTGATGCGCATCGGCAAAGGCCATGCTGCGCTCAGAGGTGCCGAAGATGCCATTGTTTGCAATGACCTGGGCGTCGACGCCACCAACAGCTTCTTGGGGTGTTGTCACCGGCGGCCAGGCGAACTCAAAGCCAGGCCAGAGCAAACCATTCATGCGACCGCCTTCCCCTTCACCTGCCAGCCATGGTCCAGCCAACTGACGCACGTAAAACAGCGCACCGAAGAAAGCGGCAAAGAACATAACTTCCGAGAAGATGAACCAGAACATGCCCAACACGTAGCTGTGGTTGAGCTGCGCACTATTTAGACCCTGCAAATTTTCTTTGATCGTGAGGCGAAACCAACTGGCCAACGTGAACGCAAAGAACGCGAGACCAATGTAGAGTACCCACTTGGAATTAGTGCTGGCTTCAGGATCGCCAAAGGTCATGTCATTCAATAAAAGGCCTGCGCCAAATACTGTCATTACCAAACCAATAGTGGCCCGTACCGCGAGGCTCGAGCTCTCTGGAACGTAGTATTTCTCGTGGCCCGCGGTCGCGGTCTGGGTGGAAGCCATGTCGTACTCTCCGTGTCGTAAACCCGTGCGTATCGGCCGGGTGTTATCGGGTAGCGAGTGTGTTCGCTGCCCGGTCTGTTACATCAAAAATCGTGTAGGACAGGGTAATTGTCCTGATGTCTGCCGGGAGATCCCGATCAACTATAAATTGCAAAGGCATCTCTGCACTGGCATTGCCATCGAGCGGCTGCTGGTTGAAGCAAAAGCACTCGGTCTTATGAAAATAGGCGGCTGCTCTAGAGGGTGAAATGCTCGGAATAGCCTGTGCCACCATCGGGTCAGGGGTAGGGTTCTCTGCAAAAAACACCGTGTCGTTAGCAGCACCCGGGTGCACCGTCATCATGGTATTACCGGGGCGAAACACCCAGGGCATGCCCTCGTTGTTGGTAGCAACAAACTGGATGCGGATATCCCGGCTCTGATCAATGGCACTACTGACGGGGGTATAGGCTGCTCCGGCCGTCTTGCCATTAATACCCAACACATCACAAAGCACGTTATACAGGGGCACCATAACGACAAACACAAACGCAAACATCGCCACCGCAACCGCCACCAACTTGATGGCGGTATCGATAGTGGGACTTTGCGTTAACCGGAACACCCTAGCAAAACCCCTTGATTAACCGTGCGCTGGCGTAGGATCGATCGCCGGCGGTACTTCAAAGGTGTGGTATGGGGCAGGAGTTGCCACAGTCCACTCGAGACCTTCAGCACCATCCCAAACACGCTCATCGGTCACACGCTTGCCGGACACAATGGTTGCAATCACGTTGTACAGGAACAGAATTTGCGATGCACCATAAATGAATGCGCCTATTGACGACATCATGTTGAAGTCGGCGAACTGGAGTGCGTAATCCGGAATCCGTCGAGGCATACCCGCTAAACCCACAAAATGCTGGGGGAAGAAGGTAATGTTAAAACCGATGAATGACACCCAGAAATGAATCTTGCCCATGTTCTCGTTGTACATACGGCCAGACCACTTGGGCAACCAGTAGTACACAGCGGCAGTCATAGAGAACACAGCACCCGCCACCATCACGTAATGGAAGTGGGCCACAACAAAGTAGGTGTCGTGATACTGGAAGTCGGCTGGTGCGATCGACAGCATCAGTCCCGTGAAGCCACCGATGGTAAATAGCACCAAGAAACCAATGCAGAACAGCATGGGGGTTTCAAAGGAAAGAGCACCACGCCACATGGTGCTGATCCAGTTAAACACCTTCACACCTGTCGGTACTGCAATGAGCATGGTGGCGTACATGAAGAACAGCTCACCGGCCACTGGCATTCCAACCGTGTACATGTGGTGTGCCCAAACGATAAACGACAGGAACGCGATAGCCGCAGTGGCGTACACCATGGAGGCATAGCCGAACAGAGGCTTGCGTGAGAACGCTGGGATAATTTGTGACACAACGCCAAACGCTGGCAGGATGATGATGTATACCTCTGGGTGACCAAAGAACCAGAAAATGTGCTGGAACAAGACGGGATCACCGCCGCCGGCCGCCGAGAAGAAGCTGGTGCCGAAGTGAATGTCCATCAGCATCATGGTAACGGCACCCGCAAGCACCGGCATAACCGCAACCAGCAAGAACGCTGTGATCAGCCACGTCCACACAAATAGCGGCATCTTCATGTAGGTCATGCCAGGGGCGCGCATGTTCATGACGGTCGCAATAATGTTGATTGACCCCATGATTGAAGACACACCCAAAATGTGGATGGCAAAGATGAAGAACGTTACCGAAGGCGCCGCGTAAGTGGTCGAAAGCGGCGCATAGAAGGTCCACCCAAATGCCGGTGCACCGCCTTCCATGAACAGGGTCGATGCCAACATCAAAAAGCCAGGGGGCAAAATCCAGAAGCTCCAGTTGTTCATGCGAGGCAGCGCCATATCTGGGGCGCCAATCATCATGGGAATCATCCAGTTAGCGAGTCCCACAAAGGACGGCATGATCGCCCCAAACACCATGACCAAGCCGTGCAGGGTGGTCATCTGGTTGAAGAATCCAGGTTCCACTAGCTGCATGCCGGGCTGGAACAGCTCGGCGCGAATGATCATGGCGAAAGCGCCACCCAAAATAAACATGGCGAAAGAGAACCATAAATACATGGTTCCGATATCTTTATGGTTGGTGGTAAATAACCAACGTGAAAGGCCCTTGGCAGGACCGTGATGATGATCACCCATCGTTATGTCTCCCCATTAACCTTTCTTGTGGTTAACAACGTCTGAGGGCTGCACAATATCCCCCGTATTATTTCCAAACGCGTTGCGCTGGTACGTAATAACAGCCGCCATGTCTACATCTGACATTTGACCGCCAAAAGCCTGCATTGCAGTGCCTGCAACGCCTTTGATACCGATATCGAGGTGGCGACCGATGTCACCCAAAGCCACGGCGCTGCCCGCAATCGCCTTGCCAACACCGCCTTCGCCGTTCATGCCGTGACAGGCCATGCACTGAGCGTTGTAAACCGCCTCACCCTTCGTCATCAGGTCGTCAAGGCTTAGAGCCTTGCTTGCAGCCGCTGCCTGAGCCACCTTGTCGGCGCGCTTGGCTGAGAACCAGGCATCATATTCCTCTCGTGACACAGCGTGGACTTCAACAGGCATAAAGCCATGGTAGGCGCCACACAACTCGGTGCACTGACCGCGGTAAATACCCTGCTCGGGGACTTTGGTCCACGCTTCGTTGATGAAGCCGGGGATGGCATCTTTCTTCACTGCAATTTCGGGCACCCACCAAGAGTGAATAACGTCGTTGGCGGTTAACAGAAAGCGCACCTTGGTGTCGACAGGGATAACCAGGGGTTCATCGACCTCCAGTAAGTAGTTCTCGCCTTTCGCTTGACTGTTATAAATCTCGCTCTGTGGTGTCGCAAGATTGGAGAAAAAGCTGACATTTTCACCGTTTTCATCGAGATACTCGTACTTCCACTTCCATTGGTACCCAGTCACCAGAATGTCGATTTCCGCATCATCGGTGTTGTAGGCCTCAAGAAGAGTGGACGTAGCAGGCACCGCCATCCCAATGAGAATGAGGAAAGGCACGACCGTCCAGGCAATTTCGACCTTAGTGCTCTCGTGGAATTGGGCTGGCTCATGGCCGCGAGATTTGCGGTGGTAAATAATGGAGTAGAACATCACCGAGAACACTGCGACCCCAATGACAACACAGATCCAAAGAATCAGCATGTGCAGGTCGTAGATCTCAGCGCCGATTTCCGTCACACCCTTAGCCATATTGACCTGGTTGCCTTGACTTAAAACGGCCGTAGACGCCAAGGCTAATACGGAGCCCACAAGCGCACGAATAGTGTTTCCAAATGACATGGTTTTGCCTCTCTTTAAAGGTGTGTGAGATCCACACCCGACCCACCTACTGCCCATCTTGTTAAAGACGCGGCAAGTTGGCTTTATTGGTTTTCCACGAGAGAACGCACCTGCGCTGTTAGCGGTGTAAGCCCCCCCTTGGTGCCGAGCCCGAAGCCCCGGTTGAAGTCCTAAGTTTAATGGGAAATGCCATGAAAATCACAGTGTTAGCCAAGCTAATTACACGTAGGTAGTAAATATACTCTGCTAGGTAACCGTAAAACCACTATATGTAGTGGCGAACGCCTGTAAAACGCCCATATAGAGACCAAGTAGTAACTAATATGCTTTTTTAAGACACTATTAGGTCACGCGGCAAAGCTACGTCTTTCGCACTAACTATCAGGGTCAGAAGAGGGTGGTAGCTCTGAAGAATCGACATGGCCGAGTGTTGTCGACTCCATCAAGCGCACCGGCTCGGCTCGAGTTTCTACCCGCCGTGAAGCGCCCCGGGTGACGCGAGTCGGCAGTTCAGCGGGTTTGTGCTCGGGTCGGGCATCGGAATAATCACAGGCAACACAGCTGCGGGTCTCACCATCGGGGCTAACAACGATTCGATCCATCTCTCTGCAACGAGGGCAGACCGCACCCGCTATAAATCGCGGTGGTTTGGGCGCCCGTAGCGCATTCTCGTTGGACTCCGACACGTTGTACCTCCACAGGCCAGCTGCGCTAAAGTACATGACAGCAACCAGCAATAGACAAAGCGATGAGTGTGATGACTTACAGAGCCGAAGACAACATCCGTGGGTTTAAAGGTGTCAGCCCACGCTTGGGTGAGGGTGTCATGATTGACCCATCGGCGGTGGTGCTCGGCGACGTCACCTTAGGCAATGACGTCAGTGTTTGGCCCCAAAGCGCCATCCGAGGCGATATGCACCGCATCGACATCGGTGACCGAACTAACATACAAGACAACGCGGTTCTCCACGTCACCCATGTCAGTGACTTCAATCCCAAGGGGTGGCCGTTAATACTGGGCCGCGATGTCACCGTGGGCCACAGCGCTGTGTTACACGGTTGCACATTAGGCAGTCGAGTACTTATCGGGATGGGGGCCATTGTTATGGATGGCGCCGTGCTCGATGATGAACTGATGGTGGCAGCAGGTGCACTAGTACCTCCCGGCAAGCATCTGGTTTCGGGCTTCGTGTATGCAGGGTCACCCGCCAGACCACTGAGACCCATGACTGACGCCGAGCATCAATTTTTGACGTATAGCCCAGCCAACTACGTTCGCCTTAAGAACCAATACCTCGCCGGATAGGCATCATTGGGCCATTAACTCTCGCATTTGCTGAATGACGGGTCCGGTGGATGGGCGCTTCTGACGCCACAGGTAAAAACTTTCCGCGGCTTGCTCTACCAACATACCCAAGCCATCAGTGACCGCCCATGCCGCCCTTGCCGCAGCCCAACGCATGAATGCTGTGGGTTCGCTCTGATAGACGAGGTCGTAGCAGCAACAACGCTCCGACAAAAGCCCCTCGGGTAGATCAGGCATTTCATCCGCAAGACCCGCGCTGGTACCGTTAATAATGAGATCAAACTCGTATCCGGCCACGCTATCAAGGCCACCCGAGTGGATGGGCACGGGTGAATCAGCAAACTCCATGGCCAATTGCTGTGCTCGCTCAGGTGTTCGATTGACCACCGTGAGACTTGCAGGCCGCTCTGCCAACAGCGGCTGCACTATGCCCCTAACAGCACCACCGGCACCAATGACTAGGGCTCGTCGACCGGCCAGCTGCCAGCCATGATTGATCACCATGTCGCGCACCATACCGAGACCATCGGTGTTATCGGCATGCAGACCACCGCCCTCAAGGGGAATTAAGCAGTTTGCGGCCCGGGCTTTACGCGCACGCTCGCTGACGCTATCGGCCATTACCCAGGCACGCTCTTTGAAGGGCACCGTCACATTGAGCCCACTGCCACCGCGTTGAAAAAACGCCGCCACCTTCTCCTCAAACTCGTCAGTGGCTACCGCAACCGCCCGATAGCTAATATCGGCGCCAAATTGCGCGGCAAACGCCCCGTGAATGGCCGGGGACTTACTGTGTTTAATCGGGTTGCCAAACACTGCGTAGGCAGCAGGTCCATCGACAACCGGGGATTGATTGGTGACCGCGTCCGACGCTGCGGTCATGGAGCAGTCGCAGGATCTGCTGCTAACCAATCACGGTGTTGGAGATAATATTGGGTCAAATGCCCCTCCGGCGATTCATTATCGGGACGATAATCGTAGTCCCAACGCACCAAGGGCGGCAGTGACATCAGAATAGATTCGGTACGACCATTAGATTGCAAGCCAAAAATAGTGCCTCGGTCATAAACCAGGTTGAACTCCACATAACGACCACGCCGGTACAACTGCCACTGGCGCTCGCGCTCACCCCAAGGCATGTCCTTGCGTCGTTCCACAATGGGTGCATAGGCCTTCATAAAGCCGTTACCAACACTCTGCATGAACTCAAAGGTTCGCTCAAAACCCCACTCGTTTAGGTCGTCGTAAAACAAACCCCCAACGCCTCGGGGTTCATCCCTGTGTTTCAAATAAAAGTACTCATCGCACCATTGCTTGTAGTGCGGATAAACCTCTTCGCCAAAAGGATCACAGCAGGCTTTTGCGGTGGCATGCCAAGAAACAGCATCTTCGAAAAATCCGTAATACGGCGTTAGATCAAAGCCTCCGCCCATCCACCAGACCGGCTCTTCACCGGGCTTTTCTGCAACAAACAATCGCACATTGGCGTGCGAAGTTGGTACATAAGGGTTACGTGGATGAATGACCAAGGACACGCCCATGGCACGGAAGCTGCGCCCCGCCAAATCGGGTCGATTATGGGTAGCCGATGCGGGCAATTGTGAACCTAAAACGTGGGAGAAATTGACGCCCGCCTTCTCGAACACATCGCCCTCTGCCATGACACGACTGGTGCCACCGCCGCCCTCTGGGCGATCCCAGCTCTCTTCAATGAAGTGTTTGCCACCGTCAATGGCGGCTAATTCATCGCAGATACGACGTTGTAAATCTTTGAGATACGACTCTACTGCCGCAGCGTCCATGTCTTCCCCCTAATAACAAATGCTTAACAGGTACCGCTCTGACCGTTGATGCTGTTGGCACCGTCTATTGTAGTTAGCCTAGGCACGCTGCTGCGGTTGAAGCATCGACACCAGAATCAGCACCGGGAACGAATACCGAGGTAGACCACTAGGCCCGCAACACTTCCCCTGTGCTAACGCGGCGTATTGTTGACGGTTTAGCGCTGAGGTCAACCCCACCCACTGAACGCGGCAATTCAGGCCCGAAATAACGCACCACCTGAAAGCCCCACCGAGCAGGTGGCGCGCCCGCAGGATTCGCCGATGTCGACACAATGGGACCAGATACCGCGTTTGACAAATCAATAAGCGCTGGGGCTGAGGTCACTCGGATAGCCACTTCGCTGCTATCGCCAGTTACCCAAGGCGGAAAGTAACCATGGTTTGGCACTAACCACGTGTTAGGACCGGGCCAACTGATCGTGACCCGAGCGCGCTCAGCACTGGTTAACCCCTGTAATAACGGTTCAAACATGTCAGCCTTGGCGGCGACCACAATTAAACCTTTGTGAACGGGACGTTCTTTTAACCCGAGCAATGCCATAACAGCCGGCGCTGAAAACGGATTACACGACAATCCCCAAACCGCCTCAGCAGGACAAGCCACAACCCCGCCTGACTCGACAACGCTTGCAGCTATTGATTTTTTCACAGAGTAGGTACTCACTTCTAAACCCTTATGTGGCGCAAAACCCGCAGTGTAGGGCAAAATAGCGGTGGCTATATTTATACCCGAGACCTGTAACCGTTGGCGGTAACGGTTAACCTACCAGCGATTTCCTCCCGGGCTAATAGCCTGCGCAACTCGGTTACAGAGTCGCCCGTGAGCGCCAACAATTCATCAAACGTCAATTCGCTGTCGCCGAGCCATGTTGCTAATGCTTGCGCATCGGCAGGTATTGGCTCGACTTGTAACGTCCCCACAGCGCCCACATCAGCTGTTGAATCGCCCGATGATAGATGACGGGACAATAAGCTGAGTTGGCCAGCAACACTGCAACTAAGACCCGCGATAACATCCTGCGCGGAACGCGCCAGCAGCGCACCGTCGGCAAGCAGATAAAGGCACCCTTCCCCGCCCCGATGCGTCACGGACCAAGGAAATGCATAGACATCGCGGCCTTGCTCAGCTGCAGCGGTTGCAGTCAAAAGAGATCCGCTCGGTCTGCCTGCCTCCACAACAACCGTCGCAAGGGCAAGACCAGAGATCGTGCGGTTGCGCCGTGGAAAATGCCAGCGGCTTGCCTCAAACCCCGGAGGAAACTCTGAAATAACTGCCCCACCCTGAACCAGTCTTTGCGCAAGCGCTGTGTGACCCTTTGGATAAATCTGATCAATGCCCGTAGCCATGACAGCAACACTGGCACCAGTGACCAAGGCTTCGCGATGGGCCTCGGCGTCGATACCTCGAGCCAAGCCACTCACAACAACCAAGCCGGTAGCCGCCAAATCAGCGGCTAATCGGCCCGCCTGCTGCAAACCGGCGGCAGAAGGAGCCCGAGTGCCGACCACCGCCACAGCGGGCATAGACAATACCGCCGTCGATCCCATAACAAACAACGCCGGCGGGGCGTCACTGCAGGCAGCTAATTGTGGTGGGTATTCGGAATCAGCAAGGGTGAGCAGTGTTACCGGGCTATCGCACCAAGTGGGCGGCTGCCATCGAATATCCGGTGGACCAGACTCTACCCGTCGCACCCGTGCAATGAGTGATGGGTCCCATTCATTAGGGTCAAGGTCCATGCCGGGGTGCCAACCAGCGCGGATTAACTGGCGTCGGGCAGCGGGATTCACATCCGTCTGGGTCAATAACCTAATCCAGGCACAATCGACGAAGGCGTCGTTACCAAGCACGTGTGGCATAAAGCTCTTCCTTGAGCAGTAGCTGGTTAACGGAGGGGCAGCCTGCCCCTTACATAACCTGTTGACCCCTAGCTAGGGGTTTTTCACCTTGTCACCCACTGCGAGGGGTCGCTTGGCCGATAACACCAGGCCAAAACTCGCTTTCTCATAAACGGAGAAGAGCATCAAAACCCCCGCTCGCACGTCGGGCAGGGTCACTTTGTCGCCAACAACCGGATCAGTCACGGTGGCACCCGATTGATAAATAGCAAGCACATCACCGGCAACCAGGCCCTCACGAGCACCACGGTTAATTGTGACGATGTTCATTTGCCCAATCTGAGTAACGCCACCGTTAACGGCAATCATGAAGCCATCTTCGATCTCAACGGCCGGGGCACGAGGCTGAAAGTAGGCATCAACGACACCCTCCTCTGCAGGTAATAGCCGATCGCCTATACGGACTTCCTCGGTAATGCGAGTCACTTCAAAGGTTTTAACAGCGTCATCTGCCAAGGTGGGTTTTAAGGGTGTCTGCAGTGACACCGTGCCAATATCGATGGCCGACTGCCCCAAAAATTCGCCGGTAATCGGATCAACAATAGCGCCGGATTGACGAATGACACCATAGGTCTTATCGACCCCAGATACAGGTCCTCGACCATAAATTTGGTCACCCAAACCACTGAGTAGGCGACCGGCATCACCCGCGATTAGGTAAAGCAAATCCTGGTACAACCCAGCGGGCAACACGCGGTTGCGCTTAAGAAAAGGATCAATCTGTTCGCGGGGTATCGGGGGTATTGCAGTATCAACGGGCTCACTACGGACCTTTGGCGAGAGCCGAACATCGCCATTAACGGGTACTAGTGTCGGGCGCCCGTCTTGCCAGCGCAAGGCCAACACGTCTCCCGGGTAGATCAAATGGGGATTATCGATATCGGGGTTGGTATTCCATAGATCGGGCCAGCGCCAAGGCTCCTCAAGGAAAATGGCGCTGATATCCCACAGTGTATCGCCCTTCTGTACTACGTATGTCAGGGGAATATCTGACCGTAATGTCAAGGTGTCAGATGGTGCCTGTGCAGAGACACTGCCCATCGAGAACCAACAAGCGACCACCCATAATGGTGCTATCCATAGAGGCGCCCTGACAGAGCCAATGAGAGATCGGTGCGACGGTGTCTGAGATCGGCGGTTCACATCAATACTCCGAATAATTTGACACGGATGCTGAGCTGAGATCGCAGCAGTCCGTTAGTCACGGCGTTATACTATGAGTCTGA
>CBFHMA010000022.1:0-18003 GCA_965656775.1 Luminiphilus sp. | reverse complement strand
TCAACACCGCCGCAATCTTCTGCCAGAAGGTCAGCCTTGTTCAGGAATACCACAATGTACGGTACGCCTACCTGACGTGACAGCAGGATGTGCTCACGGGTTTGAGGCATAGGACCATCGGTCGCGCCGCACACCAAAATAGCGCCGTCCATCTGAGCAGCACCTGTAATCATGTTCTTAACGTAGTCCGCGTGTCCGGGGCAATCCACGTGCGCGTAGTGACGATCGCTCGACTCGTACTCAACGTGCGACGTCGCAATCGTAATACCGCGCTCTCGCTCTTCCGGTGCATTATCAATACCGTCAAACGCTACCGCTGTACCGCCAAATACCTCTGCAGCCACTCGCGTCAACGCCGCTGTCAGCGTCGTCTTACCGTGGTCTACGTGCCCAATCGTGCCCACGTTGACGTGGGGCTTCGAACGCTCAAATGATTCCTTCGACACTGTCAGTCCCTCTTAATGATGTGACGG
Organism: Luminiphilus sp.; assembly: GCA_965656775.1. GTDB lineage: Bacteria > Pseudomonadota > Gammaproteobacteria > Pseudomonadales > Halieaceae > Luminiphilus. Next base: position 17,530 of record CBFHMA010000022.1, on the reverse strand, counting down.
TTAGCCCGTCTGGTTTTTTGAAACAATTGCGTCGGCGACGTTATTCGGCGCCTCTGCATACTTTGAAAATTCCATAGTGTAAGTGGCGCGACCTTGCGTCGCCGAGCGCAGGTCGGTAGCGTATCCGAACATTTCAGCAAGGGGCACCTCTGCATTCACAACTTTACCGGAGACGATTTCATCCATACCCAAAATCAGCCCGCGTCGACGATTGAGATCGCCCACCACATCGCCCATATTCTCTTCAGGTGTGACAACTTCCACCTTCATCATTGGCTCTAGAAGCACCGCACCACCATGTTGCGCGAGCTGCCTAGTAGCCAAGCTCGCCGCAATTTTAAAGGCCATTTCATTCGAATCGACATCGTGAAAAGAGCCATCGTAGAGTGTGGCCTTCAGACCCAATAAAGGGTATCCCGCTAACACGCCATTACGCATCTGCTCTTCGATGCCTTTCTGTATCGCTGGAATGTACTCTTTAGGGACAACCCCACCCACAATTGCATTGTGGAATTCAAGGCCATCGGCGTTTTCGTCATCGGCAGGCTCGAAGCGCACCCAAACGTGACCATACTGACCCCGACCACCGGACTGGCGTACAAATTTGCCTTCAATCTCGGCAGAATTGCGAATGCGCTCTCGGTAAGCGACCTGAGGCTTACCGATATTTGCCTCGACGCTAAATTCCCGGCGCATACGGTCCACGATGATATCGAGATGTAATTCACCCATACCGGAAATAATCGTTTGTCCGGTTTCCTCATCGGTTTTGACACGGAACGAGGGGTCTTCTTGAGCAAGCTTACCCAGGGCGACACCCATCTTATCCTGATCGGCCTGGGATCGCGGTTCGACGGCCACCGAGATAACGGGTTCTGGGAACTCCATTCGCTCGAGCACCACGGGATTACTCCCGTCACACAAGGTATCCCCTGTGGTCACATCCTTGAGTCCGATGGCCGCGGCTATGTCACCGGACAGCACCTCTTTAATTTCTTCACGACTATTGGAGTGCATCTGAACCATGCGACCGACGCGCTCTTTTCGACCTTTCACCGAGTTGTAAACAGCCGTACCGCTCTCGAGCTTGCCTGAATAGACTCGGAAGAAAGTGAGTGTGCCCACAAAGGGGTCAGTCGCAATCTTGAATGCCAATGCAGCAAAGGGCTCTTCATCCCCAGCGTGGCGCTGCACGGGGGTTTCACCATCTTCTAGGGTGCCCTCGATCGCTTTTACTTCGGTGGGAGACGGCAGGTACTCAACCACAGCATCGAGCACAGCTTGCACGCCCTTATTCTTGAATGCCGACCCGCCCAGCACAGGCACTATTTCATTGGCGAGTGTTCTCGCCCGCAAACCACGCTTAATATCGTCTTCCGACAGATCACCTTCTTCAAGATAGCGATCCATCAGCTCATCATTGGCCTCCGCCGCCGCTTCAACCACGGCTTCGCGCATTGCTTCAACGGCTTCAACCATTTGTTCGGGGACATCGCCATATTCAAAGGTCATGCCTTTATCGGCATCGTTCCAATATATCGCTTTGCGCTTAATCAGGTCGACAACGCCTTCGAAATTATCTTCGGCGCCAATGGTCATCTGTATAGGCACAGCTTGGCACGCCAGCCGATCACACAACTGCTCTACCACCCGCATGAAATCGGCTCCTGCACGATCCATCTTGTTGACGAATACCATGCGAGGAACTTCATATTTGTTGGCCTGGCGCCAGACGGTCTCAGTTTGGGGCTGAACACCCGAGGAGCCACACAACACCACCACTGCACCATCGAGAACGCGCAATGAGCGCTCTACCTCAATCGTGAAGTCGACGTGGCCGGGGGTATCAATGATATTGATGCGATGCTGTTCGAATTGCTGGTTCATGCCAGCCCAAAAGCAAGTCGTGGCCGCAGAGGTGATCGTTATACCCCGCTCCTGCTCCTGCTCCATCCAGTCCATGGTGGCTGCACCATCATGAACCTCGCCAATTTTGTGGGACAGTCCCGTGTAAAACAGCACCCGTTCGGTGGTGGTCGTTTTACCCGCGTCGACATGTGCACAGATACCGATATTTCGGTAACGTTGTATCGGTGTCTTGCGGGCCACGGGACGTCTCCAGAACGCGAAAAACGCGGATAATCAGAATCTGAAGTGAGAGAAGGCCTTGTTGGCTTCCGCCATTCGATGCACGTCTTCACGCTTCTTAACGGCATTACCTTTGCCCTGAGCGGCGTCAGCAATTTCACCGGCTAAACGCTGGCGCATAGACTTCTCACCACGATTTCGAGCGTAATCCACCAGCCAGCGCATCGACAGCGCCGCTCGGCGAGCGGGACGCACTTCTACAGGCACCTGGTAGGTAGCACCGCCAACCCGGCGAGACTTCACTTCGACCATGGGCGCAATATTTTCCAAAGCCTCGTCGAATACTTCGATGGGGTCGCGTTTGGTGCGCTCTTGGACAATATCCAAGGCACCATACACAATGGATTCGGCTACCGATTTCTTGCCGCTGACCATGACGTGGTTCATGAATTTAGCGAGGGTGGTGTTTCCGAACTTAGGATCGGGCAGGACTTCGCGTTTAGCGACTACGCGTCTACGTGGCATAACTATTACCTTTTCACTTCAGGTGATCCGAGCACACAAATATTGGGCTCAGCCTTACTGTCAGCAGTTAGCTGACGTTAATGTGGCCGACCCACTCGGTGGGCTCGACCATGACAATCACTTAGGTCGCTTGGCACCGTATTTGGAACGACCTTGACGACGATTCGCAACACCCGAGGTATCGAGACTGCCGCGTACTGTGTGGTACCGAACACCCGGCAAGTCCTTCACACGGCCACCGCGAATCAACACCACACTGTGCTCTTGAAGGTTGTGGCCCTCTCCACCAATGTAAGACGACACTTCATAGCCGTTGGTGAGTCGAACACGGCACACTTTGCGCAATGCAGAGTTGGGCTTTTTGGGTGTAGTGGTGTAAACGCGTGTGCAGACACCGCGACGCTGGGGACAAGCCTGCAGCGCAGGAACGCCGCTCTTGATCACCTTTCGCTTGCGCGGCTTACGCACAAGCTGGTTAATGGTTGCCATTCAAATGCTCCGAATTGTCTGGGGAGTTACCCCCAAATAAAAGAGCGCGCATTCTATAGATGCGCGCACCCCTAGTCAATGACTTAGCCGGTGAGCGTTTACTCGCTCTCGGCCTCTGCCTTCTCCATTTCAACCGCAAAGCTCTCTTGGAACTCTTCATCGGACATAGTGAGAGACAATGCCCCGTCACCTGCTCGCTTACGGCGCCGTTCTTCGTGATAGGCCAAACCCGTGCCCGCAGGAATCAGCCGACCCACAATGACGTTCTCTTTTAATCCGCGCAGGTAGTCACGTTTGCCTGTGACCGCAGCTTCGGTCAGAACCCGTGTAGTTTCTTGGAACGAGGCTGCAGAGATGAAGCTTTCGGTCGCAAGAGAGGCTTTAGTGATACCCAGCAACTCGCGCTCCGCCGTTGGCGACATCAAGTTCTGTGCCTCGAGTCGATCACACTCCTCTAGGAATGCGGTGTACTCAACCTGCTCTCCCTTGATGAAGGTCGATTCACCCGCACCCGAGATAATCACCTTACGCAGCATCTGCCGTACGATGATCTCGATGTGCTTATCGTTGATTTTCACACCCTGGAGGCGATAAACCTCTTGGATCTCATTAACGATGTACTTCGCTAACTCGGCTATACCTTTCAACCGCAGGATATCGTGGGGACTGAGCGGACCCTCAGACACGATTTCACCTTTCGCTACCTGCTCGCCCTCGAATACCGATAGCTGACGCCACTTAGGAATGAGTTCCTCGTAGTGGTCCGAACCGTCGGGCAGCGTTGAACCATCGGTTGGCGTAATAATGAGGCGACGCTTACCTTTAGTCTCTTTACCAAAGCTCACCGTACCTGAAATTTCCGCCAAAATGGCTGGCTCTTTGGGCTTACGGGCTTCAAACAAGTCGGCAACACGGGGCAGACCGCCTGTGATGTCACGGGTTTTGGAGCCCTCTTGTGGAATTCGGGCAATGATATCGCCCACTTCTACACGAGATCCGTCCTCGAGGTTAACGGTTGCCATGGGAGGCAAGAAGTAGTGAGCAGGTACATTCGTACCCGCCAACGTCAGCTCTTCACCGTTTTCATCGATCAGGGTGACCGCCGGTCGCATATCTTTACCTGCGGTTGGACGCTCACCCGTATCCATAACCGAGATACTTGACAGTCCAGTGAATTCATCGGTCTGCCGCTTGATGGTTACGCCATCTTCCATACCACTGAACTTCACAATACCCGCCACCTCGGTAATGATGGGGTGAGTATGCGGGTCCCAATTAGCAACGACGTCACCGGCCGTGCACGCATCTTCGTCGTGCACTTTGATGACCGCACCGTAGGGCACCTTGTAACGCTCGCGCTCGCGGCCAACTTTGTCGAGCACCGACAACTCACCTGAGCGCGATACTGCGACTAGGGAACCATCAAGGCGATCCACCGTCTTGATATTATGCAGCTTGATCACACCATCTGAGTTAACTTGGATGTTGTCTTTTGCTGCCTGACCCGAGGCGGCACCCCCAATGTGGAAGGTACGCATGGTCAGCTGTGTACCCGGCTCACCAATGGACTGGGCTGCAACAACGCCAATCGCTTCGCCGAGGTTAACCTGATGCCCACGACCCAAGTCGCGGCCATAACATGACGAACAAATACCGTGGCGTGTTTTGCAGGTGATCGGAGAGCGCACTTCAACCTCGTCGATACCCATCTCTTCAAGCCGAGCGGTCCACACCTCATCGATCATGGTGTTGGCTTCGAGAATCAGCTCATCGGTGCCTGGTTTGAACAGATCTTTTGCCACTACGCGGCCCAGTACACGATCGGCCAGGGACTCAATGATGTCACCGCCATCGATGACCGGGGTCATTAAGAGACCCTCGTCGGTACCGCAATCTTGCTCAGTGACAACCACGTCTTGCGCCACATCCACGAGGCGTCGAGTCAAGTAACCCGAGTTCGCCGTTTTCAGTGCAGTATCGGCCAGCCCCTTTCGAGCACCGTGCGTCGAAATGAAGTACTGAAGTACGTTCAAACCTTCTCGGAAGTTGGCAACAATCGGCGTCTCGATAATAGAGCCGTCAGGCTTGGCCATAAGACCACGCATACCGGCCAACTGACGGATCTGTGCCGGTGAGCCACGGGCACCGGAATCGGCGTACATGTAAACCGAGTTAAACGAGCTCTGCTCTTCTTCCTCGCCATCACGATTGATAACGGTTTCCTTCGACAGGCTCGCCATCATCGACTTGGCCACCTGATCGTTAGTGCGCGACCAAATATCGATCACTTTGTTGTACTTTTCGCCTTGGGTCACCAGACCAGCAGCGTACTGCTCTTCAATTTCCTTTACTTCACCGTAGGCACGCTCAACAAGCTGCGCTTTCTCCTCTGGAATCTCGAAATCGTTGACGCCAATAGAAGAGCCAGACTTGGTCGAATACTCATAACCGGTGTACATCAGCTGATCGGCAAAGACCACCGTCGCTTTCAAACCTACAACGCGATAGCACTGGTTAATGACCTTGGAGATGGCTTTTTTCACCATCGGTCGATTAATCATATCGAAGGATAAGCCCTTGGGCACAATACCCCAAAGCAGAGTACGACCGACTGTGGTCTCGACAATGCGCACACGTGTGACGCCTTCCGAATGGTAATCGGCTACGGTCTCTTCGATACGCACTTTGATGCGCGCTTGCAGATGAACCTGACCACCCGCATAAGCTCGCTGTACTTCGGTGGCGTCTGCGAACACCATGCCCTCGCCTTGTACGTTAACCCGCTCACGGGTCATGAAGTACAAGCCCAGTACAACGTCCTGAGAAGGTACGATGATGGGGTCACCTGACGCGGGGGACAGGATGTTGTTGGTGGACATCATCAGTGCCCGGGCTTCCAATTGCGCTTCAAGGGTCAATGGCACGTGCACTGCCATTTGGTCGCCGTCAAAGTCGGCGTTGTAGGCGGCACAAACCAACGGATGCAATTGAATAGCCTTGCCCTCAATGAGCACTGGCTCAAAGGCTTGGATACCCAAGCGGTGCAGCGTCGGTGCTCGGTTGAGCATGACGGGGTGTTCGCGAATCACCTCGGCTAGGATGTCCCACACCTCCGGCGGTTCACGTTCGACCATCTTCTTGGCCGCTTTAATGGTGCTGGCCAAACCTCGGTGCTCAAGCTTGCCAAATATGAACGGCTTGAACAGCTCTAGCGCCATTTTCTTGGGCAAACCACATTGGTGCAGGCGCAACGTAGGGCCGGTAACAATGACGGAACGGCCCGAGTAGTCAACGCGCTTACCCAATAAGTTCTGACGGAAGCGGCCCTGCTTACCCTTGATCATGTCAGCAAGGGACTTCAAGGGCCGCTTGTTAGAGCCTGTAATTGCGCGTCCTCGACGACCGTTGTCAAGCAGAGCATCCACCGACTCCTGCAGCATGCGCTTCTCGTTGCGCACAATGATGTCTGGCGCGTTGAGGTCAAGCAGACGCTTCAAACGGTTGTTACGGTTAATAACCCGTCGATATAAGTCGTTGAGGTCGGAGGTCGCGAAGCGACCACCATCGAGGGGCACCAGTGGGCGCAGATCTGGCGGCAACACGGGCAGGGCATTCAACACCATCCACTCGGGTTTGTTACCCGAGTTCGCAAACGCTTCAAGGAGCTTTAATCGCTTAGACAGCTTCTTGATCTTAGTTTCCGAATTGGTAGCAGGAATCTCCTCACGCAAACGCTCGACTTCGGCAGGAATATCGATCTGTATCATGAGCGCTTGAATAGCTTCAGCACCCATTTTGGCAGTGAACTCGTCACCAAATTCTTCCATGGCCTCGAAGTACTGCTCGTCGTTCAACAACTGACCTTGGTCGAGGGTCGACAAGCCCGGCTCGGTGACCACGTAAGATTCGAAATAAAGAATGCGCTCAATGTCTCGCAAGGTCATATCGAGCAACAGACCAATACGGGAAGGGAGCGACTTTAAGAACCAGATGTGCGCAACAGGGCTTGCCAATTCAATATGGCCCATGCGCTCACGTCGCACCTTGGCTAAGGCTACCTCAACGCCGCATTTCTCACAGATAACACCCCGGTGCTTGAGACGCTTGTACTTACCGCACAGGCACTCATAGTCTTTTACTGGACCAAAAATCTTGGCGCAGAACAAACCATCTCGCTCAGGTTTGAAAGTCCGGTAGTTAATGGTCTCAGGCTTCTTCACTTCACCATAAGACCAAGACCGAATCATCTCTGGCGAGGCAAGACCAATGCGAATTGCATCGAAATCTTCATTTTTTTCCCTGCTTAGCAGGTTTAACAAATCTTTCATGTCCTATCCCCCTCAGAAGCCTTCAGACTCAGACTCGAGATCGATATCGATACCGAGTGAGCGGATTTCTTTGATCAACACGTTGAACGACTCGGGCATGCCGGGCTCCATTCGGTGATCGCCATCTACGATGTTTTTGTACATCTTGGTACGACCTGCCACATCGTCAGATTTAACAGTCAGCATCTCTTGCAGGGTGTAAGCAGCGCCGTACGCTTCGAGGGCCCACACTTCCATCTCACCGAAGCGCTGACCACCAAACTGAGCCTTGCCACCCAGCGGCTGCTGAGTCACCAAACTGTAAGAGCCGGTAGACCGCGCGTGCATCTTGTCATCAACCAGGTGATTGAGCTTCAACATGTACATGTAGCCAACGGTCACTGGCCGCAAGAACGTGTCGCCGGTACGACCATCAAATAAGGTCAGCTGGCCGCTATCGGGGATATCTGCCATACGGAGAAGCGCCTTAATGGAGGCTTCTTGCGCGCCATCGAATACCGGTGTCGCCATCGGCACGCCCTTGCGCAGATTATTCGCCAATACTAACAACTCGTCGTCAGACAAACTGTCGATGTCGGCGTCACGTCGAGCGTCGCTGGCATGGGCATAAATGCCTTTAATGAACGCCCGTAACTGAGCGATCTTGGCTTGCTGCTCGAGCATGTCATTGATCTTGACACCCAACCCACGTGCAGCCATGCCCAAGTGCGTCTCAAGAATCTGACCCACATTCATGCGCGATGGAACACCTAACGGATTGAGTACGATATCGATCGGCTCACCCTTTTCGTCGAAAGGCATATCCTCTACCGGCATAATGACGGAGATAACACCCTTGTTACCGTGCCGTCCAGCCATCTTGTCACCGGGCTGAATACGTCGTTTAACCGCTAAGTAGACCTTGACGATTTTGAGCACGCCAGGCGCTAGATCGTCGCCACTTTGGAGTTTGTCTTTTTTGATTTCGAAGCGCTCATCCAGCTGCTTGCTTTGCTCTTCAAGCAATCGCTGAGCAGATGCCAGCTGTTCATTCAATCCAGCATCCCCAAGCTTCAGCTTGAACCAGCTATCACGATCGAGGCCTGACAATACCTCGTCGGTGAGCTCGGTGCCCTTGGGCAAGCCGGCACCACTGAGGGTTTTCTGGCCGCGCAGCAATTCGGCTAAGCGTGCGTACGTAGCTTCCTCATAAATCCGGAACTCTTCACGGAGATCCTTGCGATAATCCGCCAGCTGTGACGCTTCAATTTGCTTGGCTCGGGGGTCCTTTTCGAGACCATCGCGAGTAAACACCTGCACATCAATGACGGTGCCCTTGTAGCTCGAGGGTACACGCAACGATGTATCTTTAACGTCGGAGGCCTTCTCGCCAAAGATGGCGCGCAAGAGTTTTTCTTCGGGGGTGAGCTGAGTCTCTCCTTTGGGAGTGACCTTGCCTACCAGAATATCACCCGCATCGACTTCAGCACCGATATAAACGATGCCTGATTCATCAAGCTTACCGAGTGCGCCTTCACCGACATTGGGAATATCAGAGGTAATTTCCTCGGGGCCCAATTTGGTATCACGAGCAATACAGGTTAGCTCTTGAATGTGAATGGTGGTGAAGCGATCTTCCTGGACCACACGCTCGGACACCAGAATGGAGTCTTCGAAGTTGTAACCATTCCAGGGCATGAACGCGATGCGCATGTTCTGACCCAGGGCCAATTCACCCAGATCGACCGAAGGACCGTCAGCGAGGATGTCACCACGCTCTACCCGATCACCCACCGCAACGATGGGTCGCTGATTAATGCAGGTATTTTGGTTCGAACGCTTGTACTTGGTTAAATTGTAGATATCGACCGGCGCCTCATCGGGACCGACCGCATCCGCGTCAACGCGAACCACGATACGGCTGGCATCGACCGAGTCGATCACACCCGCTCGTTTCGCCACTTCGCAGACCCCAGAGTCGCGGGCCACGTAGCGCTCCATACCCGTACCCACGAGGGGCTTGTCAGCGCGCAATGTCGGCACCGCCTGACGCTGCATGTTTGAGCCCATCAATGCGCGGTTCGCATCGTCGTGCTCTAGGAACGGGATAAGTGCCGCAGCAATCGATACCACTTGCTTCGGTGACACATCCATGTAGTCAACTTCTGACGCGGGCTTGACCGTAAACTCGTTCATGTTCCGCACGTTGATCAGGTCGTCAACGAAACGATTATTCTCGTCGAGCGTCGCCGATGCCTGGGCAATGACATGCTCGGCTTCATTAATAGCCGACAAATACTCGATGTCGTCGGTAACGACTCCATCGACCACTTTTCGATAGGGCGACTCAAGGAACCCGTATTCATTGGTGCGTGCGTAAGTGGCCAGCGAGTTGATTAGACCAATATTCGGTCCTTCAGGTGTCTCGATGGGACACACTCGACCGTAATGGGTTGGGTGTACGTCGCGCACCTCAAAACCTGCACGCTCACGGGTCAAACCACCAGGGCCGAGTGCAGACACACGACGCTTGTGGGTCACTTCAGACAGCGGGTTGTTCTGGTCCATGAACTGAGACAACTGGCTCGAACCGAAGAACTCTTTAACCGCAGCCGATACCGGCTTGGCGTTGATCAGATCCTGCGGCATGAGACCTTCGCTCTCTGCCATCGACAACCGCTCTTTGACGGCTCGCTCAACGCGAACCAAGCCAACGCGGAATTGATTCTCGGCCATTTCACCCACAGAGCGGATGCGACGGTTACCTAAATGATCGATATCGTCGACCACGCCCTTACCGTTACGGATAGCAACGAGGGTGCGCAGTACATCGACAATATCTTCCCGATCGAGAGTACCGCTACCTTCAGACTCTTCGCGTCCAAGACGGCGGTTAAATTTCATACGACCCACTGCCGACAGGTCGTAACGATCGGCTGAGAAGAACAAGTTTTGGAACAGGTTTTCTGCCGACTCTTTCGTCGGTGGTTCGCCGGGGCGCATCATGCGGTAGATTTCGACCAGCGCCTCAAGCTCATTACGCGTGCTGTCCCCTGCCAACGTATCGGAGATGAACGGGCCACAATCGATTTCGTTGGTGTACAGGGTCTCGATAGTCTCGATATTGTGCTCACGCAACTTCGCCAACAGCTCTTCAGTGATCTCGGCATTGCATTCGACCAAGAGCTCGCCGGTATCGGTGTTCACAACGTTCTTCGCAAGACGACGCCCCAGCAGGTACTCCTCGGGCACAGCCAAATATTCAACGCCTGCATCATCCAACTGCCGGATATGGCGCGCTGTAATTCGACGTCCACGTTCAACAATGACCGTGTCACCCGCCAAAATGTCGAACGCCGCCATGTCGCCCTGAAGGCGCTTGGATACCAAGGTCATCGTGGCGGAATGTTCTTCGCCCAGCTGGAAGATATTGGTCTCGTAGAACATGCTCAGCATTTCTTCAGACTCATACCCCAGAGCCCGCAGCAGCACTGTAGCAGGTAGCTTGCGGCGGCGATCGATTCGGGCAAACACCATATCTTTGGGATCGAATTCGAAGTCGAGCCATGAGCCACGGTAAGGAATGACGCGAGCGGAGTACAGGAGCTTGCCCGAACTGTGGGTCTTGCCCTTGTCGTGGTCGAAGAATACACCCGGTGAACGGTGCAGCTGCGAAACAATAACGCGCTCGGTGCCGTTGATAATAAAGGTGCCATTCTCGGTCATGAGCGGAATTTCGCCCATGTATACATCCTGCTCTTTTATGTCCTTAATGGACTTGGCAGAGGATTCTTTGTCGTAAATTATCAAGCGGACTTTGACGCGCAGCGCGCAGGCATAGGTTGTGCCGCGCAGCACACACTCATCAACGTCAAAGCCAGGCTTGCCCAGGGTGTAGTCGACGTACTCGAGAGACGCATTGCCACTGTAGCTGACAATGGGGAAGACCGATTTGAACGCCGCATGCAACCCATAGTCGCCGCGCTGATCAACAGGTATCCCGTCCTGGGTAAATTTGCGATAGGAGTCCAACTGGATCGCCAGCAGGTACGGAATATCCATTACCTTTTCAAGCGAACCGAAATCTTTACGGATGCGTTTCTTCTCAGTGTATGAGTAAGCCATCAATACTCCCCAGCATTTTGGTATCGGGCGTCCCCGACATTAACCGGCGTCAGAACCGGGAAAGGGCCGGAGCGCAACACGCGCCCCAGCCCTGCGAAGCCCAACAGTATTGGGCTCAAAAGAAGCTTACTTGATCTCGACAGAACCGCCGGCTTCTTCAATTTGCTTCTTGATGTCTTCCGCTTCATCTTTAGATGCAGCTTCCTTGATCGGAGACGGTGCGCCATCGACCACAGCTTTTGCTTCTTTCAGACCCAGACCCGTGATGGCGCGAACCACCTTGATCACATTGACTTTCTTCTCGCCCGCAGAGGCCAGAATAACGTCGAATTCAGTCTGTTCAGCAGCTGCCTCACCACCTGCATCGCCACCGGCAGCAGCCGGAGCGGCAGCAACGGCTGCAGCAGCGGTTACACCAAACTTCTCTTCCATTGCCTCAATAAGGCCAACGATGTCCATGACGCTCATCTCTGCGATTGCGTCGAGGATTTCTTCCTTTGAAATTGCCATTTCAGTATCTCCTAATGAAAAAGTGTGGGATCAGCACAGCGCGTTACGCCGCCTGCTCCTTTTGGTCGCGAATTGCAGCCAGAGTACGAACCAGCTTGCCGGGAACTTCATTGATGGTCTGAACAAGCTTGGTTGCAGGCGCCTTCATGGTGCCCATCAACATCGACAGCGCTTGATCACGCGTCGGCATCTTGGCCAGTACATCCAGTTGGTCAGCTCCCATCAGCTTGCCGCTGAAGGACAGTGCTTTCACCTCGAACTTATTGTTCGTTTTGGCGAAATCCTTAAACAATCGTGCTGCTGCACCCGGATCTTCCATAGAAAATCCGAACAGAGACGGACCCGTTAATACCTCGTTGAGGCACTCGTATTCCGTTCCCTCGAAGGCGCGTTTAGCCAGCGTATTGCGCACTACACGCAATTTGATCTGGTTTTCACGTGCCGTCGCGCGCAGGGCAGTCATGTCCGTCACAGTCACGCCGCGCGCATCGGCGACGACGAGTGACAGAGCACTGGCAGCGGTCTCGTTGACTTCGGCAACAATTGCCTTTTTTTCCTCGAGTCCAATAGCCATTGGTCTACTCCTGGATTGACGTTAATAATCAGCGTTGCCGCCGATCGCCCTTTTGGTGAACCTACTCACCATCTGCGTAGGTATCGGAAAGTCGAACCGACCCACCTTTATTAAGAAGCTGATGCTTCACCTACGGTCTTTGACAGTCTTTAAAGGTCCAGCCCGGGCACATCCCACGCTTTTCCAAAGACTTCAAAGTGTGAATCGACCCAACAATCGGTCGATTCTAGAAGAGCCACCGAAGGGGCTCTCCGGGCACCCAAGGGTGCAAAACCCCTACAGGTCGAGCGCCGCATGGTCGATAGTGACGCCTGGGCCCATGGTGGTGGACAAAGTCACTTTACGGAAATACACGCCCTTAGCAGCAGCTGGCTTGGCTTTCTTTAGGTCGCCCAAGACCGCCATTAAGTTGCCGCGAATGGCATCGGGGGCAAAATCAACCTTGCCGATACCGCCGTGAATGATGCCGTTCTTATCGGTGCGGAAACGCATCTGACCCGCCTTTGCGTTCTTTACAGCACCTTCGATGTCGGGTGTCACCGTACCCGTCTTGGGGTTAGGCATGAGGCCACGGGGACCCAGAATCTGGCCTAACTGACCGACGATGCGCATGGCATCGGGCGAAGCAACGACCACATCGAAATCCATCATGCCACCCTTAACCTGCTCCGCTAGTTCGTCCATTCCGACGAAGTCTGCACCAGCCGCTTTAGCTTTCTCGGCGTTTTCACCCTGGGTGAATACCGCTACACGCACCACCGAACCGGTGCCATGAGGTAACGTCGTTGCACCCCGCACGCCTTGATCCGATTTTCGTGCATCAACGCCCAAGTTCACCGCCACCTCAACGCTTTCGTTGAACTTGGCGGTACCAAACTCTTTCAGCAGCTCAATGGCTTCGTCGAGTGGGTAGGCTCGGTTTGAATCGACTTTTCCACGAAAAGCGCGGACACGCTTTGATAGTTTAGCCATTGTCTCAACCCTCCACATCGATGCCGGCAGAGCGAGCGCTGCCGGCAATAGTACGAACCGCAGCGTCCATATCGGCGGCGGTCAAATCGGGCCATTTCTGCTGAGCGATGTCTTCCAACTGGGCGCGAGTCACTTTGCCCACTTTGTCGGTGTTAGGTCGCGCAGAACCGCTCTTCAAGCCCAACATTTTCTTCAAAAGAACCGACGCAGGCGGAGTCTTTTTGATGAAGGTAAAAGACTTATCGCTGTAGACTGTGATGACAACAGGAATAGGCATGCCCTGCTCGAGACTTTGTGTCTCGGCGTTGAACGCCTTGCAGAATTCCATGATGTTGACACCTTTCTGGCCCAATGCAGGACCAACCGGCGGCGAGGGGTTTGCCTGACCGGCAGGGATTTGCAGCTTAATGTAGCCGGCAATCTTCTTTGCCATATTTTAATCTCCCGGGTTCAAGCGCCTTTTTGGCCTCAGTGATCGCATATCAATGAGGCTTAGGGCTCCCCGTTTTACTCGCCCGCAGGCGATGAGTGTTCTGGTGCCCAGAAGGCACCCTGTTGTTGTCAGGCTTTTTCTACCTGACTAAATTCCAGCTCGACCGGTGTCGACCGACCAAAAATAAGCACCGCCACATTAAGACGGCTCTTCTCGTAATTAACGTCTTCAACCACACCGTTGAAGTCGTTAAACGGACCATCAATAACCCGAACCATCTCACCGGGCTCGAACACGGTCTTGGGTCGCGGCTGATCCACTCCAGCTTCAACACGCTGGAGAATGGCATCGGCTTCTTTCTGGGTAATAGGTGCCGGCTGGTCAGCCTTGCCACCAATAAAGCCCAGTACTCGCGGCGTTTCCTTCACTAAATGCCAGGTCTCGTCATCGAGCTCCATTTGGACCAAGACGTAACCTGGAAAAAACTTACGCTCGCTTTTTCGCTTTTGACCAGCCTTCATCTCCACCACTTCTTCCGTGGGAACGAGAATCTCGCCAAAACGATCCTGCATACCATGACGCTCAACCCGCTCTTTAAGCGATGTTGCAACCTTCTTCTCGTACTGGGAAAAGGCGTGAACGACGTACCAACGTAGTGCCATTGAAACCTCTCCCGATCAGCCAATAACCATAGACACAAGCCAGCCCAAAATACTGTCCAGCGCCCACAAAATAAGTGCCATTACAATCACGAAGACCACCACAATAAATGTGGTTTGGGTGGTCTCAGGTCGTGTTGGCCAAATAACCTTGCGTATCTCTGTACGCGAGCCCTTGATCAACTGCCAAAAAGCACCGCCACGCTCGGTCGTAGAGGCAACCCATCCCGCAAAGGCCGCCACGGCAATGATGGCAATGACCCGGTACAGCAGTGATTCGTCGGCATAATAGCTGTTGCCCACCACCGCCGCGGCGACCAGAACAACCACTAAACCCCACTTCAACGGATCGAGCCGACCCGTAGCGGTTTCACTCATTACGTATCCCCAACTCAAGCCGGTTCACCCGACTTTCATGCCACCTTCAAAATAAGTGGCAGGCCAGGAGGGAATCGAACCCCCAACCTGCGGATTTGGAATCCGCTGCTCTGCCAATTGAGCTACTGGCCTATCATTTTTACTGGCGCCTTCGGCCTTTTGGCCAGAGACGACGAAGCCGAACCGCCGCTGGCGGCTCGGCTTAACGCCGGAAAAGGGGGCCCGAAGAAGGCCCACCCGTCCAACCATTGATTTACTCGATAATTTTCGCAACCACGCCGGCGCCGACGGTACGGCCACCTTCACGAATCGCAAAACGCAGACCGTCTTCCATCGCAATCGGTGCAATCAACGTAGCAACAATGTTCACATTGTCACCAGGCATCACCATCTCAACACCTTCCGGCAGCTCTACCGCACCGGTCACGTCAGTCGTACGGAAGTAAAACTGTGGACGGTAACCCTTGAAGAACGGCGTGTGACGACCACCCTCATCTTTCGACAGCACGTATACCTCTGCCTCAAACTTGGTGTGCGGTTGTACTGAACCAGGAATCGCCAAAACCTGACCACGCTCAACGTCATCACGCTTGGTACCACGCAGCAAAACACCAACGTTCTCACCCGCACGACCTTCGTCGAGCAGCTTGCGGAACATCTCTACACCCGTACACGTGGTCTTCTGAGTATCACGGATACCAATGATCTCAATCTCATCACCAACCTTGATAATGCCGCGCTCAACACGACCCGTTACCACCGTACCACGACCCGAGATCGAGAATACGTCTTCTACCGGCATCAGGAAGGGCTGATCAATCGCACGCTCAGGCTCAGGAATGTAAGAATCCAGCGCTTCAATCAGGCTCTTAACCGCGGTCGTGCCCAGCTCGTTGTCATCTTCGCCATTCAACGCCATCAGCGCAGAACCACAGATGATGGGCGTATCGTCTCCAGGGAACTCGTAGGTATCGAGCAGCTCACGCAGCTCCATCTCTACCAGCTCTTTCATCTCTTCGAACTCTTCTGTGTCAACACCGCCGCAATCTTCTGCCAGAAGGTCAGCCTTGTTCAGGAATACCACAATGTACGGTACGCCTACCTGACGTGACAGCAGGATGTGCTCACGGGTTTGAGGCATAGGACCATCGGTCGCGCCGCACACCAAAATAGCGCCGTCCATCTGAGCAGCACCTGTAATCATGTTCTTAACGTAGTCCGCGTGTCCGGGGCAATCCACGTGCGCGTAGTGACGATCGCTCGACTCGTACTCAACGTGCGACGTCGCAATCGTAATACCGCGCTCTCGCTCTTCCGGTGCATTATCAATACCGTCAAACGCTACCGCTGTACCGCCAAATACCTCTGCAGCCACTCGCGTCAACGCCGCTGTCAGCGTCGTCTTACCGTGGTCTACGTGCCCAATCGTGCCCACGTTGACGTGGGGCTTCGAACGCTCAAATGATTCCTTCGACACTGTCAGTCCCTCTTAATGATGTGACGGTTAGCCCGTCTGGTTTTTTGAAACAATTGCGTCGGCGACGTTATTCGGCGCCTCTGCATACTTTGAAAATTCCATAGTGTAAGTGGCGCGACCTTGCGTCGCCGAGCGCAGGTCGGTAGCGTATCCGAACATTTCAGCAAGGGGCACCTCTGCATTCACAACTTTACCGGAGACGATTTCATCCATACCCAAAATCAGCCCGCGTCGACGATTGAGATCGCCCACCACATCGCCCATATTCTCTTCAGGTGTGACAACTTCCACCTTCATCATTGGCTCTAGAAGCACCGCACCACCATGTTGCGCGAGCTGCCTAGTAGCCAAGCTCGCCGCAATTTTAAAGGCCATTTCATTCGAATCGACATCGTGAAAAGAGCCATCGTAGAGTGTGGCCTTCAGACCCAATAAAGGGTATCCCGCTAACACGCCATTACGCATCTGCTCTTCGATGCCTTTCTGTATCGCTGGAATGTACTCTTTAGGGACAACCCCACCCACAATTGCATTGTGGAATTCAAGGCCATCGGCGTTTTCGTCATCGGCAGGCTCGAAGCGCACCCAAACGTGACCATACTGACCCCGACCACCGGACTGGCGTACAAATTTGCCTTCAATCTCGGCAGAATTGCGAATGCGCTCTCGGTAAGCGACCTGAGGCTTACCGATATTTGCCTCGACGCTAAATTCCCGGCGCATACGGTCCACGATGATATCGAGATGTAATTCACCCATACCGGAAATAATCGTTTGTCCGGTTTCCTCATCGGTTTTGACACGGAACGAGGGGTCTTCTTGAGCAAGCTTACCCAGGGCGACACCCATCTTATCCTGATCGGCCTGGGATCGCGGTTCGACGGCCACCGAGATAACGGGTTCTGGGAACTCCATTCGCTCGAGCACCACGGGATTACTCCCGTCACACAAGGTATCCCCTGTGGTCACATCCTTGAGTCCGATGGCCGCGGC
>CBFHMA010000021.1:0-18108 GCA_965656775.1 Luminiphilus sp. | reverse complement strand
AAGCGAGACGTGTTTCGTGTCGAGCTAGTATCGGGGCGTCGGCTGCGCTGTACAGGACAACACCGATTGCTGACACCGGCGGGTTGGCAGCCTGTGGAGCAACTGGCAGCCGGGTCCAAGTTGGCCCTTGCGGAGTCAGTCCCGACACCGCAGCCCTATGAGACGCCCGCATCCTTGCTCAGCGATGCTGAGGTTCTGCAGCTTGCTGCTACTGATTGTCGTAAGACAGAACTGCCGGCCAGTGCATTCAGTCTAGATCGGCGTCAGTTGATACTATTTTTACGCCATCTCTGGCGCCATCATGGGACTCTGTGCCCCGATCGCTTATTGCTGGGCGGGTTGTCCAGGTCGGTAAGCGACGATCTGGCTCTCTTGTTGTTACGCCTTGGCATTTTTGCGTACATCCGACCGGTGGCTGTTCAGGATAATAATGCGGGCTATGAGCTTGCTCTTGCCAGTGAACACGCTCGACGTCGTTTCCTTGACTCGATCGCTGCCGTGGCTGCGGGCACTCGCTTCTACGATTCTTTGGCGCGGTCGACTTTCGACGTACTGGCCGACAGGGATGACGACTGGTCACGCAAGGGAGATTTACGCTGGGATGCCATTAGCGACATTGTGCACGAGGGACCGCAAGAGGTATTTGATCTGACGGTGCCGGGCAATGCCAGCTGGGTCGCAGACGGTATCGTGAGCCACAACTCAGGCGCTATCGAGCAAGATGCCGATGTCATCATGTTCATTTATCGCGATGAGGTCTATCACGAAGATTCACCCGATCGGGGTGTCGCTGAGCTGATTATTGGCAAGCAGCGTAATGGACCCATTGGTACCTGCAAGCTCGCGTTTAGAGGTGAATTCACCCGGTTCGAGAACTTGGCGCGGGACTACTACCAAGACTATAACTAAGAAGCCCGTAACACCCCATGGGTAACGTCTTCGACCTGTTGAGAGAGCGGTACACGCATGGTCATTGAAATTGACAAAGAAGGCACGCTGAGCGGATTGACCGATGCCATAGCGCGAACGGTAAAGGTTGAGCGAGTGACTGCACTGGTCATTCTGGTCTGTGCTGATAACGGCTTCACACCCAGCGACATCGACCCGCTATTGCAGTCTATCGATTTACCACTGATGGGCGGCGTCTTTCCTAACCTTTTGGTGGGTCGCCAGCGACTCACCCGAGGCTCCCTGGTATGGGGTGTTCGACGGCCATTGTCCTTGGGCACTATACGCGACATCAGCCAGCCCACTATCGATTTAGAGCTAGCGGTAGAGCAGGCTTTAACGCCCACCACCGGTCGCGCGCTGCAGGTTATTTTGGTCGATGGGCTGTCATCGGGCATAGGGACGCTCATGAATACGTTTCATGAGGTTGCCGGTGTTGGGTCGGATACTATCGGCGGTGGTGCAGGGTCCCTCGATTTTGTTCAACGCCCTTGCGTGTTTACCGGCGAGGGAATGCTTCAAGATGCCGCTGTTATTGCTACCATTCCCGGACATGCCGGTGTTGGTGTTGCCCATGGCTGGCGCTACATCCAAGGTCCCTACCGCATCACCGAGTCTGATCAGAATACGATTATCAGCTTAGATTGGCGACCAGCATTTGAGGTGTATCGCGAGGTCGTCGAGGCCCATAGTCATCAGAGGTTCACCGATGATAACTTCTTCGACCTGGCTAAAGCGTACCCCTTTGGACTGGCGCGTATGGATGCCGAGCGTATCGTCCGCGATCCACTTTTTGTGCGGGAAGACGGCGGGCTGGTATGTGTTGGCGCAGTCCCCGAGGGCGATCATGTTGATATTCTCCACGGTGATGCGCCGTCACTGATCGCGGCGGCTGCAAGTGCTAAAGATATCGCTGAGCAACGTCTGGATGAACCTTTAGCAACCCGTATCTTTATGGATTGTATTTCACGGGTGTTGTTCCTCGGCGATGATTTCGATACCGAGCTCGCGTCTGTCGCTGTTGATGACATTCCTTTGATTGGTGCCTGCACCATTGGCGAAGTCGCAAATCACGGTGGCGACTATCCAGAATTTTACAATAAAACCTCGGTAGTGGCGGCACTACCCCAGTACACCGAATTCTAGGCTAGATCATGCCAGCCTCGGCCCAATTTGAAATGCAGATCTTGTTTGAAATTGCCATGTCAATTGGTAATTCACTGGACTTGCAAGAAACGACAAAAGCGGGCCTCCGAACCTATTTGAGGAAGCTCAATTGTCCTCTTGGTGTGGTTTTTAAATGCCGCGATGGTGGGGTGCTGGAAGAGATCGTAGGTTTGCCGCGTAGTGCGGGAGAGCACACGGCCATTGAAGAGGCCAAAACTTTTTTAAAGGCCAATGTGGAGTCCCTCGACAAAGTCAATTGCCTGCAAACAACCAGTGGCGACTGGGTCTACACCATGCCCTTGTCCGACTTTGGCATACTGGTCTTGAATCGCAGTGATCGGCCTTTGGATGAGGGCATGGTTGCCTCCTTGGGTGCGGTCAATAACAAGTTTGGTGAGGCATGCTGGGCTTGTGAGCGACAATCACAGTTGGTCGAAGCTAAAGACAGGGCTGAGGCCGCGGATCGGGCCAAAACACTCTTTCTTGCCAATATGAGCCATGAAATTCGGACCCCCATGAATGGGGTGCTAGGCTTGAGTCAGTTGCTGCTAACGCGCTCGCTACCCGAGCGCGAACACGCCTATATTGAGACCATTGCCAGCAGCGCAAGTGCTTTGCTGGCGGTCATGGATGACGTACTGGATATAGCACGATTATCCCATGGTGCGGTTGATATAAATGCACGTCCTAGCTATATCGCGGCCGAGCTTGAGAGCGTGGTTGAAATGTTGGCGCCTATTGCAATAGAGCGCGGTTTACAGCTCAGCTGTCGGCTCGATTCCAAGCTGCCAACCTGTTGTGAAGTCGACATCCACCGGTTGCGTCAAGTTTTAATGAAGCTGGTGTCCAATGCTCTGAAATTCACCCTATCGGGATCGGTGACCTTGGCCGGTGCGTTAGCCTGGCGGGAAGATGATCGCGCTGGCTTGCGTTTCTCTGTGTCAGATACGGGAATAGGCATTGCGCAAACCGATCTTGAGACCTTATTCGAGCCTTTTCGTCAGGTCGATAATAGTCATACCCGCCAGCAGCAAGGTGCGGGTCTTGGATTAGCAATTGCGGATCAAATTGTTGGGCTGTTGGGTGGCGCCATTAGCGTTGAGTCAGCGCCAGGAAAAGGTTCAACGTTCACCGTGGAAATACCCGTTGTACTCACGGGTATCGATCAGCAGCCCTTGGCTGACGATACCATCGAGGGTGGCGATAGTGAATTTGCAGGTGTGCGCTTGCTGGTGGTTGATGACGATGCCACCAATCGATTTGTCATCTCCGAGGCCCTTGAACTGCTGGATATTGTCCACGATACGGCGAGCAACGGACGCGAGGCCATTGCGGCTGTGCAGCAGCGTGATTACCACTTGGTATTGATGGATGTTCAAATGCCCGATATGGACGGTATGACGGCAACCCGTGCCATCAGAGCAATGGACGATGTAAGTAAAAACGCAGTCCCGATTGTGGCACTCACTGCCCATGTCATGGAGCAGCACCGGTACCAGTGTTTAGCAGCGGGTATGAATGATTTCGCCACTAAACCGATAGAGTTAGAACAGTTACAGGCGGTATTGCGGAGACACTTAGTCATTGACACCCCGGTGTCGGCAGGTTCTTCCAAGTCGTTGGCTGATGCTCCTCAAGCCGTTGATTGGATAGCAACCCCGGGTATTCCATCAGAAGTGCTTGATATCGATCAGTTGGTAGCTAACTTAGATCATGTTGATCCCGCCGCAGTGCTACAGCAATTTTTAATGGATCTTAAAGGGTCGGTGGCGGAGCTTGATGAGGCTTGTCAGTTAGGCCAAGCAGCATCTATCAGCGGTTCGGCAAAGCGGATTAGCGAGCTGGCCGATGGTTTGGCTGCGCCAACCCTTGCTCGCCGCGCCCGGGCAGTGCCCCAAGCGCTGGCCGCCGAGGGACCCCAGCAGGTTGTTGTGCAGGCAGGCGCTGTCATGCTCGAGGTTGGACGTGTTACCGAAGCCTTAGAGCGCTACCTAAACGCGTTAGGAGCACCTACAAGGCAGCCCTCATGAACTTGAGTGCTATTCTCTAGTTGGCGCCTGGTCCTGTTAGAGCCCCAGATCGGCGCGTAAGGACTGAAGAGCGAGCTGTCGATCTTCAGTTGACATAGTGTCAGTTGGTGGCGGTGGCAGTTGCCCATGCTCGGGCAACCGCAATGTTTCTCCTTTGCTCACTCGCAATCGGTAACGTTGGTAATGCTGTTCAAAAACCGGCCATGTCACTCGCTCGGGTTGGTTGGCGAGAAAAAACCAGTCACTGTCGTGACCCGCTAGATAGACAGCCGGATGACTCCAATCCTGTTCAAGCTTCGGCGATGGCTTGCTGCAGGCTTCAAGGTAGGCCTCCCGTGGTCGAGGTAAGCCGCTGTCAGTCAGCGCTTCTTGGCAGCACTCGAGCATTAATTTAAGCGTCGGTAGGTAGGCGCTGTTTTCGATACCATGACGCGCACCACGCAGTATGGTGTCGGGGTCATAGTCGCCGAGGGCATCGAGCCACAGCCGTTTGATGTGGCTGACCTGCTCGACATCGGGGTACGCTGCGTAATATTGATTGTGGTAATTGAGCCGAAATAAAGCAAAAACCTGATTGATAGCCTCAATCCTGTTTTTGCGATCGTGGTCGTCAACCTGCCCAGCTGGTGTCGTTGAGGTCGTCGAGTGTACTGCGTTCCCGTGTACGATGTGTTCCGCCAATGTCGCCGCCTCTCTGCTCCCTGCCATTGCCTGTCTCCTGACGTTGTTCCCAGCGCCACTGGTGTTTGACGTGCTGTACAAATTTACTGTCCCAGGAGCGTTGTAGCTCATTGGTCTCACACCAGAATAAAACAAATTCGGGCACTTTTTCCAAAGCATACTCTCGAGTGACTCCTGCACTGGCCAAGACATCCAATGCATCCTCTCGAGGTTGCCAGTTACGCTGCAGGCGCGTCGGTTCGGTACTGTGGCTGAGTCCGCTAGTGTGTCGAATCCAGCGGTCTCTAACAAAGCTAACGAAGCGACTCTCGACCTCCTTTGGAGGGCCCCCGCGCTCCCGCCAGTACAGTATGAATTCAGGACGCACGCTCTCTATAAAGTCGGCGTTGACGCCGGCTCGGGCCATAATATCGCGCGCATCTTGAGAGGGTTGCCAATGGCTGTCGAAGGGCGGCGGTGGACGTACATCAAAGGCTGTATGAGCGCGTTGCTGTCGTCGCCAAGCCGCCAGTACATGCTGTCGAAAGCGATTATCGCGGGTGTGGTCGGCTGCACCTCGATCGAAAGTCGACAGTTGGGCTTGTGCAAATTGTCGGTCGATGCCGTGGTTGAGTGCCAGTAAATCCAGGCTATCGGCTGCGGGTTGCCATTGTTCGGGTGTCGGTGACGATTTGGGTGTTTGGCCTGCAATCGCCACTTTTAAACTGTTGGGATTATTATCGTTGAGCACGGCAATAATGCCCAACTCTGCCAGTCGTTGAACGAGCTCAATAATGCGTGCGCGGGTCCAGAAAGGAAACTGTTTTTCCAACGTCGACAGTACCAGCGCATGCCATTGCCCGGGCGTGCGGGGCAGTTGTGGACCGACTCCTTGCAACAGAATGGCCTCCTCCAGCCCAATGGTGGCGGCAAGATCGGGTGAAAAGGTCAATTGCTGATCGGGAATGAGGGAACCGGCGGACATTCGGGCGCTTTCGTCGTGAATGGGTCTGATAGCATACCGACCCAGTGGTCAATCGAGTAGTGTTCCGATGCCGATTGTTCAGCCGATCGACGAGCAATACCCCAACGGTTAGGAGAGTGTGATGGCTAAGGCCAAGACCGCCTTTGTATGTAATGATTGCGGCGCTGATTATGGCAAGTGGCAGGGGCAGTGCAGCGAGTGCGGGCAGTGGAACACGGTCACTGAAATACGGTTATCGGCAGCGAAACCTAGGGCCGCTTCCCGTGATGGTTATCGGCAAGGGCGGACAGGTTTTGCCGGTGTAAAAGCCGATGTGCGACTGCTAAAAGATATCGACCTTGTTGATTTACCGCGCTTTTCGAGTGGGCTTGCCGAGTTCGATCGTGTGTTGGGCGGCGGCTTTGTGCCTGGTTCTGCCATTCTCATCGGCGGCCATCCGGGCGCTGGTAAAAGCACGTTGCTACTGCAGGTCTTGTGTGAGCTGTCAGCTCATCGACCTGCGCTCTATGTCACTGGGGAAGAGAGTCCCCAACAAATTGCTATGCGCGCAGAACGCTTGGGTCTTCCCACCCACGCGTTGAAACTTATGGCAGAGACCGACGTTGATACCGTCTTAGCGAGTGTCGAGGAACACAAGCCAACCATCATGGTGGTTGACTCCATTCAGGTTATGCACAGTGCCGACATTACCTCGGCACCCGGCAGCGTATCTCAAGTGCGCGAGTGCGCAGCGCAACTGACACGTTACGCCAAGCAAAGTGGTGTTGTGCTGCTCCTGGTCGGTCATGTCACCAAAGAGGGCAGTCTTGCGGGCCCCAAGGTGCTAGAGCATATGATCGACTGCTCGATTCTGCTTGAGGGTGACGAGGACTCGCGCTATCGGATCTTGCGAGGTAGCAAGAACCGCTTCGGTGCAGTTAATGAGTTGGGGATTTTTGCCATGACTGACGGGGGCTTGCGCGAGGTACGCAATCCATCAGCTATTTTTCTCGACCGCGCCGAGGAGTCTGCCCCGGGCACCACCGTGATGGTTGTCTGGGAGGGAACCCGTCCATTGCTTGTGGAAATTCAGGCACTGGTCGACGATAGCCCTCTGGGCAATCCCCGTCGCTTAGCTGTAGGTTTTGAGCACAACCGCTTAGCCATGTTGCTGGCCGTATTGCATCGTCACGGGGGGCTGCAGGTTGGCGATCAGGACGTATTTGCCAACGTCGTCGGTGGTGTGAGGGTGACTGAAACCAGCGCCGACCTCGCGTTGTTAATGGCTATCGTATCCAGTTTTCGCAATCGGGTTTTGCCCAAAGATTTAGTGGTCTTCGGAGAGGTGGGTTTGTCGGGAGAAATTCGCCCGGTACCTTCCGGTCAAGAGCGCCTGAGTGAGGCGGCAAAGCACGGTTTTCGCAGAGCCCTAGTACCCAAAGCCAATGCGCCGAAAAATGCTATTCCGGGTCTTGAGGTGGTTGCTGTATCACGTTTGTCTGAGGCCCTGCAGCTGTTTCATGATTGATCTAGTCAACAACGCCCATTACCGCCTACGCTCCTTATGAGACGGTGCTGTGAATAACAATAAGGATTAATACAATGAGTAGAGATTTGACCCTCGATGACTTTATGGCTGGGCTGGTTAAACGAAACCCCGGCGAACTGGAGTTTCATCAGGCGGTGCGTGAAGTCGCTCACGACATCATCCCGTTTGTGCTCGACAACCCAAAATATCAGCAGGCGGGCATTATCCGCCGCATTACCGAACCCGACCGCATTATTATCTTTCGGGTTGTCTGGGAAGATGATGGCGGTCGTGTGCGTGTTAACAGGGGATACCGCGTCCAATTCAATAACGCTATTGGACCTTACAAGGGGGGGTTGCGCTTTCACCCGTCAGTGAATCTCAGCATCCTGAAGTTCTTGGGCTTTGAGCAAGTCTTTAAAAACAGTTTGACAACACTGCCGTTGGGTGCCGGGAAGGGTGGTTCTGACTTTAATCCCAAGGGCAAGTCTAATCGCGAGATTATGCGTTTTTGCCAGTCATTTATGACCGAGTTGGCTAATCATATTGGCCCCAATATCGACGTGCCGGCGGGTGATATTGGTGTTGGAGCCCAGGAAATCTCTTTCATGTTCGGTCAATATAAGCGAATTAACCGGGAGTTCTCGGGCATTCTTACCGGCAAAGCCATGGAGTTCGGCGGTAGTCGCATTCGTACAGAGGCCACTGGCTATGGCTGTGCATTTTTTATGGAGCACATGCTTAATCAGCGTGGAGACAGTATCCGCGGCAAACGTTGTATTGTGTCTGGCAGCGGCAATGTGGCGGTGTTTTGTGCCGAAAAGATCACGCAACTTGGGGGAACGGTATTAACCTTGTCCGACTCCAGTGGCTTTATTTATGACCCAGACGGCATTTCCCCTGAAAAATTAGCCTGGGTTAAAGACCTCAAGTTCCGTCGCAGGGGGCGAATCGAGGATTACGCCAACCATTTCAGCGGCGCTACTTTTTACCCTGGTAACAGGCCTTGGAATGTGACAGCAGACCTGGCTTTCCCCTGTGCAACGCAAAATGAGTTAAACGATATCGACGCCAAAGATCTGTGTAGCAATGGCTGTATTGCGGTCGCCGAAGGCGCCAATATGCCATCAACGATCGACGCCATTACGCTATTTCACAAGCACGGGGTGTTGTTTGGACCGGGCAAGGCAGCAAACGCCGGCGGCGTGGCCGTATCCGGTTTGGAAATGAGTCAGAATAGTATGCGCTTGACGTGGTCGGCTGAAGAAATGGAGCAAAAGCTTGAAGCTATCATGGGCAGTATTCACCGTGAGTGCGTGCAGTACGGTAGCGATTCCGACCCCATTAACTATGTGAAGGGCGCCAACATAGCGGGCTTTATTAAAGTCGCAGAGGCTATGCTGGCGTATGGGGTGGTTTAGGCGGGTCTAGGCGAAAACCGCGCTGTTACTGAGATGTCGGCGCCGAAATAGGTAGGGCGTCGGGCGCGACTGACGCCCGACTGAGTCACCTGAGCACCGCTAATTCTACATCAGTTTTCGGTGTTTCACTCGGCTGGGCATTTCTGCATCTTTGCCAAGGCGCCGGATACGATCCTCTTCATATTCGCTGAAATTACCCTCATGGAAGATCACGCTACCGTCGTCTTCATAAGCCAAGATATGGGTGGCAATGCGGTCGAGGAACCAGCGATCGTGGGAGATGACGAGTGCTGAGCCGGGAAATGCCAATATAGCCTCTTCCAGGGCTCGCAGTGTTTCTATATCAAGATCGTTAGTCGGTTCATCGAGCAGTAAAACGTTGCCACCTTGCTTGAGCAACTTTGCTAAATGCAGTCGGTTGCGTTCACCCCCCGACAAGTCTTTAACGAATTTTTGCTGATCGGAGCCTTTGAAGTTAAAGCGACCAACATAAGAGCGTGAGGGAACCTCGTAGCTACCGATACGCATAATATCGAGTCCGTCAGAAACCTCTTCCCATACGGTTTTACTGCCGTCTAGGTTGTCACGGCTCTGATCGACATAGGCGAGTTGAACGGTTTCTCCCACTTCGATGGTGCCACCGTCGGGTTGTTCAATCCCCATGAGCAGTTTGAATAATGTCGACTTACCCATGCCGTTGGCGCCAATGATGCCGACGATACTGCCTGTTGGGACGGTAAATGAAACATCATCGAACAGTAGGCGATCACTGAAGGTCTTGCGCAGATTACGCACCTCGACGACTTTGTCTCCAAGCCGCGGCCCTGGTGGTATGTAAATTTCGTTGGTTTCGTTGCGGGTTTGAAATTCCTGAGAGTTCAATTCTTCGAAACGCGCAAGTCGTGCCTTGTTCTTGGCTTGCCGCCCTTTCGGATTAGATCGCACCCACTCAAGTTCGGCTTTGATGGCTTTTTGATGTGCAGCTTCAGAGCGTTGCTCTTGCTCCAAGCGCTTTTCCTTGGCCTCTAGCCAGGTTGAGTAGTTTCCTTCGTAAGGAATGCCGCGACCTCGGTCGAGCTCTAAAATCCAGCCAGCGGCATTATCGAGGAAGTAGCGGTCGTGGGTAATGGCAACAACCGTGCCTGTAAACCCTTCAAGGAAGCGCTCTAGCCACGCCACCGACTCTGCATCGAGGTGGTTAGTAGGTTCATCAAGCAGCAGCATGTCGGGTTCTGAGAGCAGCAATCGGCACAGGGCAACACGGCGCTGTTCACCACCCGATAGGTTAGTCACATTGGCGTCCCACGGGGGCAGACGCAATGCATTGGCGGCAATCTCAAGCCGGGTATTTAGGTTGTGCGCATCTGTTGCTTGGATGATGTCCTCTAGACGACCTTGCTCCTTGGCGAGGGCGTCGAAATCGGCGTCGGGTTCGGCGTAAGCCGCATAGATCTGTTCAAGCCCTGCTAACGCATCAATGGCCTCTTGAGCCCCCTCTTCCACGTTACCGCGTACGTCTTTTTCAGGGTTGAGCTGGGGTTCTTGGGACAGATAGCCAATTTTGATGCCTGGCTGTGGGCGCGCTTCCCCCTGAATATCGGTATCGAGACCGGCCATAATTTTGAGCAAGGTCGATTTGCCCGCGCCATTGAGCCCCAAAACGCCAATTTTCGCGCCGGGGAAAAATGACAGAGAAATATCTTTTAAAATTTCACGTTTGGGTGGAACGATTTTTCCAACCCGGTTCATGGTGTACACGTATTGCGCCATCGGGTCCTGCCTTCAGTGATAAAAATGCGGGCGCCAGTCTACCAGAGCAGTGCATTGCGCGCGGCATTCATGCGCTTTGTGGGCACTCATCACCCGGCAATAGGTGCGTCGCTGGGGTCGTCTTGATCGTGGCTGTAGTCGGAGGGCAACAGTTCTTCGTGGAACTCTTCGTATTCGAATTCAGTTCGAGCAGACACCTTGGCGATATGGAACAATGCATCACCCTCGTACACCGTGGGCAAGTTCGATCGGCCAATGACAATACCCGCAATGGTGGCCGTTACCTCGATCTCCTCAAATCCCAAGGGGTCGGCAACGACACCGATGACTTGCCCTTTCTCGACTTGACCACCCAGCGGTACTAGAACCCGGTGAATACCACTACCGGGTGAGCGAATCCATTGGGTAGTTTTTGACACGATCGGTTTATTTTTTACCTTGGCACGGCTTTTACGCAACATGCCAATGTGGCGCATGACGTTTTGCACGCCTTTAACGCCGGCGCGGATATAAACCTCATCGAAGCGCAATGCCTCGCAACTCTCATACAAGATTACCGGTACACCATTTTCAGTGGCGTACTCACGTAAAGAACCGTCTCGGGTCCGTGAATCGATGATGATGGGAGCACCAAACGCCTCCGCAATCGCCTGGACCTCGGGGTCGTCGAGTTCTGCTCGGACTTGAGGAAAATTAGAGCGATGCCGACCACCCGTATGCAAATCAATACCGTAATTCGAGCGAGCCACGATTTCTTTCATAAACGTATCGGCCAGGCGGCCAGTGAGGGAGCCGCTGGAGGAGCCTGGAAATGAGCGGTTCAAATCACGGCCATCGGGAAGATAGCGGGAGTGCATATTGAAGCCGTACACGTTCACAATGGGAATAGCCAGTAACGTGCCGGCCATCCGGCGGGTGTCGAGGCTGCGCACGACACGACGAACAATCTCAACCCCGTTGATTTCATCGCCATGGAGGGCTGCACAAACAAAGAGAGTGGGGCCGGGTCGGGCGCCCCTCACCACGTGCACCGATAGCGATAAATCATCATTTGAAAATGTCGGCGCCAGTTCAATTTCGACAGTGCGCTGTTCTCCCGGCAACACAGTTTCGCCAGCTAGTTGAAATGGCTCTCGGTAGGCACGTCGGTCGGCCGCATTCAACGCCGGGTTAGCCTTTTTGTCGGCCGTGGGCCTTGCCGGGTTCTGCATTAGCCTCCACGAACTGGATAATCTTCTTGGCCACATTGATACCTGTGGCGTCTTCGATACCCCTAAGACCGGGCGATGAGTTGACTTCCATCACTAAAGGGCCTCTCTCCGAGCGCAATAGGTCAACGCCAGCCACGTTGAGACCCATGGTTTGGGCCGCTTTAATCGCTGTCCGTCGTTCTGCAGGCGTCAACTTGGTTGGGCGGGCGGTGCCACCCCGGTGCAGATTGGAGCGAAACTCCCCTGGTGCGGATGAGCGCTCCATGGCGGCAACCACTTTCCGATCAATGACGAAGCAGCGAACGTCGGTTCCCCCCGCTTCTTTAATAAACTCTTGTACAAGGAAATCGGCCTTCAGCTCGGTAAATGCATCGATCACCGACTCGGCTGCTTTAATGGTTTCGGCTAACACGACCCCGCGCCCTTGTGTACCTTGTAGTAGCTTCACCACAAGCGGCGCCCCACCGACCAATTTGATCAATTCCCGTGTGTTGTGCACATCATGGGCGAAGCCCGTCACCGGCATGCCAAGGCCTTTGCGCGACAACAGCTGCAGTGCTCGTAACTTGGAGCGGGATCGGCCCAGAGGAATTGAGCCCGTTAGGCAGTAGGTATCCATCATTTCGAACTGTCGGATCACCGCTGTGCCATAGTCGGTAATAGAGGCACCGATACGGGGAATGATGGCATCTTGGCGCTCGAGTTTTTCTCCCCGATACCAAACCGACGGATTCGAGGACGTAATGTCCATGTAGCATTTGAGGGTATCGATGACGCGGGTGTCATGCCCGGCTGCCATCGCCTCCTCTACCAGTCGGGAAGTGCTATACAACTTTGGATTGCGCGATAAGACAGACAGTTTCACATTAACTCCGGGGGCTGCTCGCGGTTACCGCCGAGCTTAAAAGACTCACCTGGTGACACGACAATGCCACTGCGGATGGCAGTGCGACCAATCAACATGCGAAATAGCATGGAGTCTCGATCGGTGAGCGTCATTTCTATTGTGCGGGGTAGACCCGCAAGCATTAGCGTAGTGGTTATGACGGGGCGTGCCTCTCGATGACCACCCGAGTCCGTTACTTCCCGGGTATCGACGACGGGGGCCTCGCAATGGACGACTCGCTCGACTGTACCCTGTTCTGGATGCACGCCAAAACGCACCCAGGTTGTATTGTCACGTGCAAAATACTCCGTGTAAAACGCATGCAAGGTACTGGTGCGGGCACCAGTGTCGATTTTAGCCTTCACCGCACCAATATAAAGGTCGGGCAAACTCACCCACTCGCGCCATCCGAGTGTTAGCGGGTTGCTCATTGATGCTTCTGAATCGATAGACCACGACCAATACCGTAGTACTCGATACCCAGTTCGGTCATGTGTGCTGGGTTGTAAAGGTTCCGACCGTCGACAATGAGCGGTCGCGCAAGTTTTTGCTTAATGAGTGCAAAGTCTGGTGACCAGAAAGTTTTCCATTCAGTGCAGATAACCAAACAATCGGCCCCTTCCAATGCGGCTTCCTTGCTGTCGACGTAGCGCATATCGGCGCGATCGCCATAGATGGCTTCGCAAGCGGCCATTGCCTGAGGGTCGAAGGCTTGCACATGTCCACCACAACTCCAAATCGCCTCTAACAGAGATCGGCTGGGTGCTTCGCGCATATCATCGGTATTCGGTTTAAAGGATAGACCCCAAACGGCAATGGTGCGTCCTTCCAGGTTGCTGCCCAAACTGGCCATCACGCGCTCTGCCAGCTTGTTTTTCTGCTGCTGGTTGGTGTCGTGAACGGACGTCAGAATAGCGGCGCTGCAATCATGGGTGTGAGCTAAATGTTTCAGTGCGCGCACATCTTTGGGGAAACAAGAACCGCCGTAACCGGCGCCCGGATAGATAAACTGGTAGCCAATGCGGGGGTCAGAACCCATGCCTTTACGCACCCATTCAACGTCGGCGCCCACCGATTCCGCGATGTTGGCAATTTCGTTAATGAAACTAATTTTGGTGGCAAGCATAGCATTGGCAGCGTACTTGGTGAGCTCGGCGCTGCGCGGATCCATGAACATGAGTTTCTCATGATTCCGGTTAAAAGCCTGATACATCCGGCGAAACTCTTCCATTGTCGCGGAGCTGCGCGCACCGACAATGATGCGATCTGGGCTCATGCAATCGCTAACTGCCGAACCTTCTTTTAGGAACTCGGGGTTGGAGCATACCTCGAAGGGTATTGAGCGACCTTGTCGCTCTAATGCGCTGGCGATGCGTGCCTGCACTAAGTCGGCAGTGCCCACTGGCACCGTTGACTTGTTAATAATAATTTTTCGTGAACTCATATTGGCAGCAATGCTGTCGGCTACGTCTAGCACGTAGCGTAGGTCGGCGGAGCCATCATCGCCAGACGGCGTACCCACGCAGATAAACAGGTAATCGCTACTTTGCACGGCGTGTCGCGCATCGGTGGTGAATGTCAGCAGACCCTGCTCAAGACCGCCAGCCACCTTGCCATCGAGTCCTGGTTCGTAGAAGGGAATCTCCGCTCGACGCAGGCGCTCAACACGATCGGCATCGATATCCATGCAAATCACCTGATGACCCACATCGGCAAATACCGCCGCCTGCACCAAGCCCACATAACCGCTACCGAAGATACTAATTTTCATACAAAACCCACTCCTGTGCCGTTCACGCCCCGTTGCGCGCCACACCCTATGTCAGAAATATGAAGGAAATAAGACTAACCCTTACCCAGACCTTACTCCACCACCTGCAATCGGATAAAATGCCGACTTTATGCAGCCCCCCGAGGGTCACGCGCACCCTGCCAGTAGGATGACGACTATGAACAAAGCGGCTACCCAGCTGTCTCAGTACCTCAATACAGACACTCAAACCATTGCACGCTTCGATCCCGAGTTGTGGGCCTGCATGCGCTCTGAGGCCCAGCGGCAGGAAGATCATATCGAGCTCATTGCCTCTGAAAATTACGCGAGCCCCCGAGTGCTAGAGGCCCAAGGCTCGGTGTTAACCAACAAATACGCCGAGGGTTATCCGGGCAAGCGCTACTACGGAGGCTGTGAGTTTGTTGATCAGGCTGAATTACTGGCCATTGAGCGCGCTAAAACCCTGTTTGGGGCAGCTTACGCCAACGTGCAACCGCACTCGGGCTCAAGCGCTAACATTGCGGTATATCACGCGCTATTGACCCCGGGCGACACCGTGATGGGTATGAGTCTTGCCGATGGTGGTCACTTGACCCACGGCGCCTCGGTCAATTTTTCGGGCAAATTCTACAACGCCGTTCAGTACGGCATTCATCACGGTACGGGTCTCATTGACTACGACGAGGTCATGGCTCTTGCCGTTACTCACAAGCCCAAGCTGATTATTGCGGGGTTCTCTGCTTATAGCCGTACAATGGACTGGGCGCGTTTCAGAGAAATAGCGGATGCGGTTGGCGCGTGGTTGCTGGTCGATATGGCCCATGTGGCGGGTTTAGTGGCAGCAGGTGTCTACCCCAGTCCCGTACTCTACGCCGACGTGGTCACATCGACGACTCACAAAACCCTGAGAGGTCCACGCAGCGGCATTATTCTGGCGCGTGACAACGAGGCCCTGCATAAAAAGCTCAACTCGGCTATTTTCCCAGGTGCTCAGGGCGGGCCATTGATGCACGCCATCGCTGCCAAAGCGGTTGCCTTCAAGGAAGCAATGGATCCGGCGTTCGTCGACTATCAGAAGCACGTTATTGCCAACGCGCAAACCATGGCCGCGACATTCATGGCGCGCGGCCACAAAATTGTGTCGGGTGGCACGGACAATCACTTGATGCTGCTCGATCTCATTGGCAAGCCCTACACCGGTAAAGACGCCGATGCGGCCCTTGGTGAGGCCTACATTACGGTCAATAAAAATGCGGTGCCCAATGATCCCCGTTCTCCTTTCGTAACCTCGGGGCTCCGTTTGGGTACTCCGGCCATCACTACTCGCGGTTTTGGTGAAGCTGAAACAGCTGAATTAACCCATTGGATTTGCGATGTGCTCGACTCCCTCGAGGGTGGCACCGATGCTCAGGTGGTCCCCGAAGTGCGAGCTAAAGTGCTCGAACTCTGTGGCAGGCTGCCCGTTTACGGTCAGTGATCGTCCAATAGTGGAGCGATAGTAGTGCATTGTCCGTTTTGTTCGGCTGATGAGACCAAAGTTATCGACTCCAGGTTGGTAGCTGAGGGTGGCCAAGTGCGACGTCGTCGAGAGTGCTTGAGTTGCCGAGAACGGTTTACCACCTATGAAATAGCTGAACTGGTGATGCCTCGGGTGATCAAACAGAACGGCAGCCGCGAGCCCTTCGACGAAGACAAGCTGCGGGGAGGGTTTTTACGAGCGTTAGAAAAACGGCCGGTATCGGTTGAGGATGTGGAAAAACATATCGGCCTCATCAAGCACCGGCTGCGCGCAACGGGCGAGCGAGAAATTCAGTCTCGAGAACTGGGTGAGTTGGTGATGGTGGCCTTGCGGGCGCTCGATCAAGTTGCCTACGTCCGCTTTGCATCGGTTTATCGCAGTTTTCAAGATCTGTCCGAGTTTCGTGACGCCATTGAAAGCCTTGAGGCAGATCCCTCGGAAAAGGCCTGATGACAGTTTCATCGCCCGCACAGCGCGCGCTCGACGAGCACTACATGGCGCGCGCGCTGGAGCTGGCGGCTCAGGGGCGCTATTGGTGTAGTCCAAATCCCCAAGTCGGCTGTGTCTTAGTGCGCGGTGAACAGGTGTTGGCCGAGGGCTTTACTCAGCCACCCGGCGGTGCCCACGCAGAGATAGACGCGTTGCGGCGAGCCCCGGACTGTCGAGGTGCAACCGCCTATGTGACCTTGGAGCCTTGCAGTCATTGGGGGCGCACAGGGCCTTGTGTCGATGCCTTGCTGGCAGCAGGGATTGAGCGGGTTGTGGTGGCTATCGAGGACCCTTTTCCACAGGTGGCGGGGCGTGGCCTGCAGCGCTTGCGCGATGCAGGTGTTGCGGTCGAGGTCGGGTTGATGGCCGACGCGGCGCGGCGCGAGATTTGTGGCTTCCTATTGCGCATTGAGCGGGGTTGGGGGCGGGTGCGCGTGAAGCTCGCTGCATCCATGGACGGTCGGACCGCAATGGCTTCGGGTGAGAGCCAGTGGATTACCAGCAGGGCGGCTCGTCAGGATGTACAGCGTTTTAGGGCCCAAAGTTCGTTCATCGTTACAGGTGTTGGGACTGTGTTGGCAGACGACTGCGCGCTAACGGTGAGACCCGATGATCTTGGTTTGGCAGACGAGGCACTGCAGCGAGCAACCCAGCGTCAGCCCGGGCGCGTCGTGCTTGATACCCGGGGTCAAACCCCTGCACAGGCCCGTGTTTTGGAGGGCGATGCAGACACATTGATACTCCATGGTCCCCACGTTTTAGACCGTCCTTGGCAGTGGGCGGAAGCATGCCCAGTGACCAATAATCGACTGGATTTGCAGGCTGTCGTGGCGCGCTTGGGTGCTCTGGGTGGCAATGAGATTTTGCTAGAGGCAGGACCGACGTTGGCAGGAGCCATGTTACAGGCGGGTCTGGTCGACGAAGTCGTGTTGTATCAAGCGCCTAAGTGGCTTGGCAGCTCGGCTCGACCGCTGGCGCACATGGCTATCAACACGCTGGCCGATAGTATTGAGATGGACTATCGGGAGATAAGTCGAGTCGGCCCAGATCTGCGTATCATTGCCGTTCCAGTTCACCGACTACTGGCGTCAACGGCATTTTAGGGAGTTTATGTGTTTACAGGCATCATACAGGCAGTGGGTGAAATTGCTGCCATGGAACGCTCGGGTAATGACCTCCGATTGCGTATACGGACAGGTAAACTGCCACTCACCGATGTGGTACTCGGTGACAGTATTGCCACCAGCGGTGTGTGCCTAACGGTCACAGATTTGCCCGGTGATGGTTACTGGGCCGATGTATCCCATGAAACCTTAAATTTTACAACGCTGGGCGAGCGTACCCTGGGGGATCGCGTTAACTTAGAGAAATCCCTGACCCCGAGTTCGTCCATGGGCGGCCACATCGTCAGCGGACACGTTGATGGCGTCGGCACCATTCGCTCTATCGCACGGGACGGCCGCTCTTGGCGTTACCAAGTGCGAGCACCAGAAGCCTTGGCTCGCTACATTGCCCACAAGGGCAGCATTACTGTCGATGGCACCAGTCTCACAGTGAACGCTGTATCCGGCGCCGACTTTGAGCTGACAATCATCCCCCAAACCTTTGGTGAGACCTTGTTCGCTGATTATCTCGAAGGCAGTCGCGTCAATTTAGAAGTCGATGTGGTGGCGCGCTATTTAGAACGCTTGTTGCAAGTGGGTGGGTCAGCCTCGAGTCCTGCGGGGCTGAGCTGGTCACAGCT
>CBFHMA010000020.1:0-18261 GCA_965656775.1 Luminiphilus sp. | reverse complement strand
CCAGACGGTATTGGTCTTTAGGTCCTAAATAAAGTTGTGCACTCCATTGTGCACTTTGACCTGGGTCAAGCTGGATTGCGGTACTAGTGAGGCCCGCTATGTTGAATCCAGCGGCGTTTTGACGCGCAAAGTATTGATGATTTTGATTGGCTGCTGGAATCCAAGCGCTTAAAAAATAATGCTGGAGCATGGCTATCCAGCCCCCTTGGTTAGAACCTTGCCAAGGGTCATCGGCCATTTCACCAAAACTGAATTTTTGAAAGCGTTCCTCCGGCGTAGTGGTGGCGGCGCCAATAAAGGGCTGCATGCCAAAACCACTGGTGTCAGCATCGGGCGGTGGTGAGCTGTCTCGCTTGAGCTGGACAAAGGGTACCCCTTGCCAACGAGTATTGCTGGTGTTGTCAATCGCAAAGGTGAGGGTTACGAGGTTTGTGTGGGGTTCAAACCGATAACGCTTGATGACTGTAACGGGATTGTCGCTAGTGAGATGCAAGTCGACTTGGAGGGGTTGGTTATCTTCCATGTAGTAAGCGTTGGTGGGGCTGTTGTAGCGCGCTCGCTGTGGAACGTCGGTACCGTTTGGACCCACGAGTCCACTTTGAGCAACATAGGTGCGTATGTCATTGCGTTCTAACAAGACGAAGGGATCATCGGGTTGATCAATTTTGTCGGGGAAGTCGCGCAAAGCAGCTTCCACAATATCACCACCTACAAGGTCAATCACAATATCTAAGGTGTTGGTTTTGACGGTAATAAGTTGTTGTGGAGGCCGGTTATCAACGTCGTCATTGGTGCTTACTTCAATGACCGGTACATCAAGTGGTATGTCGCTGCTAGTGGTGGGGGCATTGCTCTCCGTGAGTGCTAGCGCCGGTGTCGAGGCCACAAAATCATCCGAGGCCATGCTCAGTGTATCCGCCAGACGCGTGCGTTCGGTTGTGGTGAGTTGCTGCTCTTTAAAGGCGGTCCACTCACCCAGTAACATGACGGCCAGGGCAGCACTGGCTGCAATAAGAAGGTAACGGGTGATATCCATAATCTCTATTCAGTATGTTGTGGCGATTCAGAGAGGTTAAAAACGCGACTTACAATCGCCGCATCCGCGTTTAGATGAGTCATCTGGAACCGGATCATACCCGCCTTCGCACCAGGGATGACACCGGCCGAGTCGACGAATTGTAAGCCAAGTACCCTTCATCACACCAAATCGATCAATTGCTTCTGTGGCGTAATGGGAGCAGGTGGGCTCAAATCGGCATGATTGTCCCAAATAAGGGCTCAGAAACCAGCGGTAGGCCGCCAGTAAAGCAAGTACTGAAGCCGCCGGCAGTCGGTTTAGGCGGGACCTAGCGTTTAGTAAGAATGAGCCCACCATTACTGCGTAGGGTTTCCAAGTCGCTGCCATAAGTGAGTGAGCAGTGCTTTTATGGTCCGGTTATCAAGATTGTCTAAGCCTTTGCGCGCCAAAAAAACAATATCGAAGTTTTCGTGGGACTGAATTTCCTGTCGGAAGTGTTCGCGAACTAGGCGTTTAATACGGTTGCGCTCGACGGCTTTACGTACGTGTTTTTTGGCAATGACGAGGCCGAGGCGCGACCTCCTGTGGTGACTGGTTCGAGCGAGAACAAGGGCCTGCTGACGCGATGCTTTGACGGTGGGTTGGCTGAACACAGCCTTAAAGTCGGCAGCGCATAGGAGCCGCTGGTCACGATGAAAAGGCTGGCCTCTACAGGGCAGCCTTTGAAGACTGTTTTGCTTGAAGTCGATTGGGCTGATTAGGCAGAGAGTCGACGTCGACCTCGTGCTCGGCGACGGGCTATTACCTGACGGCCACCTTTAGTAGCCATGCGAGCACGGAAGCCGTGGGTGCGCTTGCGCTTGAGTACACTGGGCTGAAAAGTGCGTTTCATGTCTCTGACACCTGTAGAGAAGATAAAAGGGTCGCGGAGTATAGGGATAACAGATAAAAACATCAACTGGGTGATGTTGATGGGCTAACCGGTGCTGGCAGAGCAAAAAAAATACCCGGTCGGTGGTTGCTTACCCGCTATTACCCGATATTGCTACGGTGATGGCAATAGTCAGTTCAAAATCTCCGGTTAGAATCCCGGGTTAGTGACGGGTAATTAACAGTTTATTAACAGGCTCTGAAAGTTCTGCCCTTGCGCTTGTGAAGAAAGTCTTGTAGACCCAGAGTTATGTTGTAAGTCTATGAAAATATTAGATAAAAAATTATTTGCAGTTATTGTGAATATGTGGATAACTTAGCCATGTGAGGAGTAACTAGACAGTTAAAGCCTGCGGCTAAGGGTGCAGAGCTCATCCATTCGTGTAGTAAGCGAGGGAGTTGGCGTTACTGACGGTCGGGCATGAGTGGTGCCTGATGCCAGTGTACTTACATGTGCATAACAAGAAGAGTATTGATCAGCTCCTTCAGGATTTTTTCTGGGGGACCAACATCACATCCGAAGTAGCACAGGATCCGCAGTGGCAGTGCTAGGACTGAGGGTATTTTTAGATATCAGGGGGACATTTTGTGGGCGTAAGCGCCATTACCAATGATGCGTGGCAATATTGCCTAACCCGCTTACGTGGAGAAATCCCGGCGCAGCAGTTCAACACGTGGATACGGCCCTTGACAGCTGAGATCGGTGCTGACGGTGTTTTGTTTGTAAGAGCGCCGAATCGATTTATCCGAGATTTTGTCGATGATCGCTTTAGCTCGCTTATTACAGGATTTATGTCCGAAGTTTCGCCACCGCTTGTTAATCTCGTGTTGGAAGTAACAGCACAGACAAACAGCCAACAGCCGGGATCCGGTTATGCTTCGAGTCATAGCCGTCAAGGGACCCACACAGCGCCAGAAAAATCGGCCGCTGATGTTAACGAGCTCCCGTCATTGAGGCCTACACCGGGGGCGTTGGCCGACAAGCCATCGGTACCACCCACCGCGCAACCGACAAGATCTGGCTTGTCTAGCCATGCTATGCAAAGCGTTCAGGCAGCGACGTCCAGCAAAAGTGTGGTCACACCAGCGTACCAGCACAATTTAGTACGTGGTTATACGTTTGAAAGTTTTGTAGAGGGTAAAAGTAATCAGCTAGCGTTGGCGGCCGCACAACAGGTAGCGCAGAACCCTGGTGACTCGTACAACCCATTGTTTCTCTACGGTGGCGTGGGTTTGGGTAAAACCCATTTGATGCACGCGGTGGGTAATGCGCTGTTTAGAGACAAGCCCGACGCAAAAATTGTGTACTTGCATTCAGAGCGTTTTGTTGCCGACATGGTAAAGGCGTTGCAGTTAAATGCCATTTCAGATTTTAAGCGTTACTATCGGTCTGTCGATGCACTACTGATCGACGATATCCAGTTCTTTGCTAACAAAGATCGATCTCAAGAAGAGTTCTTCCATACGTTTAATGCTCTTCTCGAGGGAGGGCAGCAGATGATACTGACCTGCGATCGTTACCCCAAGGAAATTGATGGCCTTGAAGAGCGCTTAAAATCACGCTTTGGTTGGGGTTTGACGGTTGCGGTAGAACCGCCAGAGCTAGAGACTCGTGTCGCTATACTCATGAAGAAAGCCGAACAATCGAACATTACGCTATCGGCCGAGGCGGCGTTTTTTATTGCCCAACGAATACGATCAAATGTGCGCGAGCTTGAAGGGGCATTAAAGCGCGTTATTGCAAGTGCTAACTTTACTGGCAGACCTTTTGATATTGACCTCATCAAAGACAGTTTGAAAGATTTGCTTGCTTTGCAAGATAAGCAGGTCAGTCTCGACAATATTAAGCGCACCGTTGCCGAGTACTATAAAATCAAGCTATCTGACCTGATGTCAAAGCGGCGTAGTCGTTCTATTGCTCGTCCGCGGCAGGTCGCCATGGCCCTCGCAAAAGAGCTCACCAATTACAGCCTGCCAGAGATAGGTGATGCATTTGGTGGTCGTGATCACACGACGGTGTTGCACGCATGTCGCAAGATTAAAGAGTTACGGGAAACGAACTCTGATATTCGAGAAGATTACAAGAATCTGTTGCGCTCACTAACAACCTAGTAGTATGCATAGGGTGTTCCCGTGGCCGTTAACCCTTTGGAGCTGTTCGCACCATGAAATTCATTATTTCCCGCGATGCACTGTTGAAACCGCTTAATTTGGTTGCCGGTGTCGTGGAGCGAAGACAAACCCTTCCCGTACTGTCGAACGTATTGCTAACCCTTGAAGGGAATCAATTGGCGCTGACAGGAACAGACCTAGAGGTAGAGCTCATTGGTCGTGTCGAGGTTAGCTCCAGCATTGCCGAGGGAGAGATTACGGTACCTGCGCGCAAGCTGGTTGATATCTGCAAATCCTTACCCGATGGCGTAGACATTGAATTTTCTGTTGAAGCTGGCAAAGCCACCGTAAAGGCGGGCCGTAGTCGGTTTACTTTGGTGACATTACCCGCATCAGAATTCCCATCCGTAGAGGAGGGAGCAGGGGAGTTGGCCCTAGAATTACCGCAACCGGTGCTCAAGCGCCTTATCGAGCGGACCGGGTTTGCCATGGCCCAACAAGATGTTCGTTACTACTTAAATGGCATGCTACTCGAGTTGAAGAACGGTCGGCTTCGAATGGTCGCTACGGACGGGCATCGTCTGGCGTTGTGCACCGCACCAGAGACGATTAGTGCGGCCGATGCGTCGGTTATTATTCCCCGTAAAGGCGTTTTAGAGTTGGTGCGCTTGTTAGAGAGTGACGAGTCGCTGCGCTTAGTGATCGGGAGTAATCATATCCGAGCGGCCAATAAGCAGTTTACGTTTACGTCCAAGTTGGTGGATGGCAAGTTTCCAGAGTACGAGCGGGTATTGCCGAAATCACCCGACAAATCGGTCGTTGGTGAGCGACTGATACTTAAGCAGGCTTTTGCCCGCACCGCTATTTTGTCAAACGAGAAGTATAGAGGGGTTCGGCTTCGGCTAAGTAACGACACTTTAGAGATGACAGCAAACAATCCCGAGCAGGAGCGGGCGGAAGAGGTTGTGTCGGTGGAGTATCAAGGCGACGATCTGGAAGTTGGCTTCAACGTTAGCTATTTGCTCGATGTGTTATCGGTGTTGAATGGTAACAAGGTCCGGATATCACTGGCTGATAGTGCCAGCAGTGCGCTCATTGAAGAGGCCGAAGCGGGGGACTCCGTGTACGTCGTTATGCCGATGCGTTTATGACTGCGCTATAGATATAAATTGATCGCTCGCTTCTGCGTCGATTAGCCATGTCGGTGCATCTTCAAAAGATCCATGTTGTCGGTGTTCGTAATTTAAAGCACCAGAGCGTGGAGCTATCACCAAGACTTAATGTTCTTTTAGGTGCCAACGGCAGCGGCAAAACCAGCCTTCTCGAAGCCGTGTCCCTCCTCGGGCTTGGCCGGTCATTTCGAACGTTGAGCGCCAGATCCCTGATAAAACATGGTGCCGACCACTGTTTGGTGCAGGGTCGGGTCATTCGATCGGGTCAACAGCATGCGCTGGGCATACAGCGATACCGCAACGGCGCCGCGCAAATTAGAGTGGATGGTAGTAACGCCCAGTCGCTAACCAGTTTGGCTGAACTGCTACCCGTGGTGCTTCTCGATACTAATAGCGTTGATTTGGTTACCGGTGCACCTGAGGGTCGCAGGCGATTCCTTGATGGCACATTGTTCCACGTGGAACAGGGGTTCTTGAGTTGTTGGCGCGCTTATCAGCGAGCGCTGCGTCAACGTAATGCCGGCTTGCGACGTGGTACACTAGTAAGTGATGAGGGTTGGCGTCGAGAGATGGCCCGAGCGGGAGAGGTGCTCACGCGTATCCGGCAAGAATGGGTTGAGCGTTTGGCCGCGACGACGCAGGTGCTTGGTAGAAGTTTGTCTCCAAGTCTTCAGGATTTGACGTTGCAGTTTCGGCCCGGTTGGGACGTACGGCGTTCGTTGTTATCGGCTCTCGATGAGCGTCTGGTATCGGATCGTCAGCAAGGGTTCTCCCAAACGGGACCGCATAGGGCGGAGGTAAAAATCTTGGTCGATGGGCGCCCCGCATCCGAAGTGTTGTCCCGTGGTCAGCTTAAGCTGGCCGTTACCGCACTTAAATTGAGCCAAGGACAGTTGTTGGCGGACGGGCCGGCGGGTGCGCCGCTGTACCTCGTTGATGATATATCAGCAGAGCTCGACGCCGATCATTCCTTGGCGGTGTGTGCATTGCTAGCGAGTAGCGATGCTCAGATTATTTTGACATCGGCTAGTCAGGGTGATTTAGAACGACTTTGGCCATTACAATCATTGGCATTGTTCCACGTGGAACAGGGCGGTATCACTGCCAAGCCAGCAGGGACGTCCCCTTAAATCAGCGAGACGCTTTATGACAGACACAACCCAATCTCCCGATTACGATTCATCCAGTATCAAGGTTCTTAAAGGTCTTGACGCGGTACGTAAACGACCGGGTATGTACATTGGCGATACCGATGATGGTACAGGCCTTCACCACATGGTGTTTGAGCTCGTTGATAACTCCATAGATGAGGCTCTTGCGGGGCATTGTTCCCAGATAGATGTCATTATTCACCCCGATGAGTCGGTGACCGTGGCGGATGACGGTCGCGGCATTCCTACAGACGTGCATGAAGAGGGCGTTTCAGCCGCAGAGGTCATCATGACCGTCCTGCATGCGGGCGGTAAGTTTGACGACAATACTTACAAGGTCTCAGGGGGCCTTCATGGGGTGGGTGTGTCGGTTGTTAATGCTTTATCGGAGCATTTGCAGTTGACCATTCGCCGACGTGGCCAGTTGTTTGAGCAGATATACCGCCACGGTGTTCCTGACGCGCCCTTGGCTGTCGTCGGAGAAACCACATCATCGGGCACGGCCGTGAGGTTTAAGCCTTCTCCAGAAACGTTCACCAATATTGAATTTCACTTCGATATTTTGGGTAAGCGCCTGCGAGAGCTGGCGTTTTTGAATAGCGGCGTCAAAATATTGCTGAAAGACGAGCGCTCTGGTCAGGAAGAAGTCTACTGCTACGACGGTGGTCTCAGAGCTTTCGTTGAATTTCTTAACAAAGGTAAAAGCACTATCAATCGGGTGTTTCATTTCCAATCGGATACCGATGATGGGGTAGGGGTGGAAGTTGCCTTGCAGTGGAACGACTCGTTCCAAGAGAATCTGTTCTGCTATACCAACAATATTCCTCAGCGCGATGGCGGCACCCATCTTGCGGGTTTTCGTGCCGCTTTAACGCGAGCGCTTAATAGCTACGTAGAGCGAGAGGGATTAGCAAAAAAAGCCAAGGTATCGACGACAGGTGACGATGCCCGTGAAGGTCTTACCGCTATTGTTTCGGTGAAGGTTCCCGACCCAAAATTTTCCTCCCAAACCAAAGACAAGCTGGTGTCGAGCGAGGTTAAGTCAGCTGTGGAACAGGCGATGGGCCAGCATTTCAATGACTACTTACTCGAGCAGCCCCAGGATGCGAAGCAGGTAGTGGGCAAGATGTTAGATGCTGCCCGTGCACGAG
Source organism: Luminiphilus sp. (assembly GCA_965656775.1). Lineage (GTDB taxonomy): Bacteria > Pseudomonadota > Gammaproteobacteria > Pseudomonadales > Halieaceae > Luminiphilus. The sequence goes on along the minus strand of CBFHMA010000020.1, from coordinate 10,727 downwards.
AGGCGGCTCGCAAAGCCAGGGAAATGACCCGGCGAAAAGGCGCTCTCGATATCGCCGGGCTTCCAGGTAAGCTCGCCGATTGCCAGGAGCGAGACCCTGCTTTGTGCGAGTTGTATCTGGTAGAGGGAGATTCCGCTGGCGGATCTGCCAAACAAGGGCGCAATCGAAAATTTCAAGCCATTCTGCCTCTCAAGGGCAAGATTCTGAACGTTGAAAAGGCGCGTTTTGATAAAATGCTAGGCTCAGCAGAAGTTGGCACATTGGTGACAGCCCTTGGTTGCGGTATTGGCAAAGAGGAATTCAATGCCGACAAACTTCGCTACCACAGCGTCATTATCATGACCGATGCCGACGTTGACGGTTCCCACATCCGTACGCTGTTGCTTACGTTCTTCTTCCGGCAAATGCGAGAGCTTATTGAGCGGGGGCATATTTATATTGCGCAACCGCCGCTTTACAAGCTGTCCCGGGGTAAAAATTCCAATTATTTGAAGGATGAGACGGCGCTCAAGCAGTATCTGACTGACAATGCCCTTGATGGTGCGGGTCTGGTCGTTAATCCCGAGGCGCCATCTATCGCAGGTACCGCGTTAGCGCAGCTCGTGGCTGATTATCAGTCTGTTGAGGCAACGGTTGATCGTTTGGTGCGTTTGTATCCCGCCGATGTGCTGTGGCAGTTACTTTGGTTACCGACTGTGACCACCGATACTCTGCAAGATCCGGAGTCCATTGAAGAATTTGCCTCGGCCTTGGAAAGCCGTTTAGTTCAACTGAATACCGCGCAGCAGTATTCGGTGTTCCTGAGAGAGGATGCCGAACGAGGGTACACCTACCCGGTGGTGCGTGTTGTTTCTCACAGCCTAGCGACGGACTATCCGATGCAACAGAGCCTGTTCGCTAGCAAAGAGTACGCGGCTATACGTGCTCTTGGTACCCAGCTCGATGGATTGATTGCCGAAGATGGTTATTTCCAGCGGGGCGACAAGACCTTCGAGACAACCGATTTTGCTGCAGGTCTAAGCTGGTTATTGGCAGAGGCGCGACGGGGGGTCTCTGTCCAGCGCTACAAGGGTTTGGGTGAGATGAACCCCGATCAGTTATGGGAAACCACTATGGATCCGGATGCTAGACGGTTGCTGAGGGTGACCATTGAAGACGCCATCTTAGCGGATCAAATGTTCACCACTTTAATGGGAGATGATGTTGAGCCCCGCCGAGAGTTTATTGAGGAAAATGCCTTGGCTGTCGAAAATCTAGATGTTTAATGCTTCAGTGGCTGGTTTTGCCTTAAATATGCCCGGCTCATGAACATAAGAGCCTGAATTCAAGGCTGCTGTGGGTTTGAGGAGCTTATTCTTCGCCCGGAAGCGGCTCTTGGTCATCGGTCAGCTTGCTTAACTGATGGCTGTCAGTGTCCGTGGTTAAGGTACTGATATTGGGGAAATCTTTATTGGCGCGCTGACTTACCTGTTTGAACCGCTCTACCTTGCCATGCAAGCCCTGTCGGCCGATCAATGCTGTAACAGTATCGTTATAGCGTTTGTTGACGGTTTGTAAGGATCCCCCGAGTCGCTGCAATCGCTCGGCCAGTACGCAGACAGCATTGAAAATATCGCCGGCTTTAGCGCTAATTTCCTGAGCCTCTGCATTACTTCGTTCCACCATCCATAGGTTGGATACCGTACGAAGGATCGGCATAAGGGTGCTATGGGATACCATGACAACCCCTCGTTGATAGGCGTAAGCAAACAAGTCGAGGTGGTGCTTCATAACTTCGATATATGCCGGTTCAACAGGCATAAACATGAGAACAAAGTCCGGGCTATCAACGCCTGGTAGTTGGTCATAGCGCTTGTTTGCAAGGTTATTAATATGATCCCTTACCGCATTTGCATGGCGGAGCAGGGCGGCCTCTTGCAATGCATCATCGTTAGCCGCCACAGCGGCTTCGTAATCGATGAGTGACACCTTGCTATCGATGATGACGTGTTTGCCCTCAGGTAAATAAACCACCAGATCGGGAATCTGTCGGACACCTTCCTCGTCTTTTATCACTACCTGTGTATCGTAGTGTTCACCGCGAATGAGCCCTGCGAGTTCTAGTGTGCGTTCAAGCTGGGCTTCACCCCAATTGCCCACGAGTTTTTTATCCCCTTTTAGGGCACGGCTTAAATTGTTAGCCTCCTCGCCAATGGAGAGTCCTAATTGTTGAAGATGTTTGATTTGCTCGGTTAGTGCGCCGGACCCTTGTGTCCAATCCCCATGAATTTGGTTGATTCTGAGCTGAAATCCATCGATCTTCTCGGAAAGTGGCTTAAGTAAGGCGCCAATGCTAGTTTCGTTATGGGCCCGGAGCTCTTGGTCTCTCTGGGTCAAAAACGCTCGGCTCAAGTTATCGAATTCATGTTTCATTTGAGTTCGAGTTTGCTCAAACTGTTCCACTTGTTGCACTAAGCTGCGTTCCCGTTCTTCAGCGCGAGCCTGACTAGCACTTAGCTCACTGCTGAGTTGACGACGGGCTTCTTGGTGCAGATTGATGTCGGCGCGAAGCCGTTCAATTTCCTCTAGCAGCTGAGCTTTCTGTGCCTGAGCACTGTTCGACTCGTGGGTTAAGTGTGCTAACTCTTTTGCCCATTGCGCCTGGCGTTGGGCGTGGTGACGCCAGAGCATGAGTAGGCTCAAAACCCCAATAGCGGCAGTTCCAGCGGTTAAACCCAGAACAAGGTCTGCCGACATCAGGATCCGGTGCTGGCTAACAAGGCTATGTCGGCGATTCGAATGAATTGTTGGCGCAACATGTACAGCAAGTTGTATCGGTTTTGACGAATACTTGGTTCCTCGGCATTGACCATGACGCCCTCAAAAAAAGCGTCCACCGGTGTTTGAAGGGTAGCCAAGCCCGCTAGAGCAGCACGATAATCTTGAGCTGCCAGCAGCGGTGTCAGTGAGCCTTCACTTTCTCTTAGAGCCTTGAAAAGACGATGTTCTTCTGGTGTTTCGAAAAGGGTGCTATCGACATTCGCCTGCGCTTGATCGGTGGCTTTTGCCAGAATATTGGCGACCCGTTTGTTGGCCGCGGCGAGTGAGGCTGCGGCATCCGTCTGTGCGAATTCATGCACGCTGCTGACGCGACGGTCGATTTCAGCGGCGTTAGCCATTCCGGTGGCAAGCACGGCCCGTAATACATCAACCCCAATGCCCTGATCGTCATACCAGGCTTTGAGTCGCTCAAGGATGTAGTCTTTGACGCTGGTTTCTGGATCGTGCTCGAGCACATGTTCAGGATATTGATTGACTGCATGGTTAATGACTTCATCGAGGTCTAGCGCCACATCACTGGCAATTAACATTCGAATGATCGCCAGCGATGCACGTCGCAAGGCAAACGGATCTTTCGACCCCGTAGGTGTTTGCCCAATACCGAAAATGCCCACTAGCGTATCTAGACGATCGGCTAACGCAACGGCAGTTGCCTCAAGGGTGGTGGGCAACCTATCGCCGGCAAAGCGTGGCCAGTAATGTTGTTCAACGGCCTCGGAGACCACTTTGGGCTCTCCATCGTGCTGGGCGTAGTAAGCGCCCGCTATTCCTTGGAGCTCTGGAAACTCCAGAACCATTTCTGAAACGAGATCGCATTTTGCCAACAAAGCCGCTCGTGCGGTAAGTTCAGCATCGGCCCCCATTGCTCTTGCCAAGCACTGACTCAGCTCGACGATGCGCCTTTGCTTGTCAGCTAAGGTGCCAAGCTTTTGCTGAAACACAACACCTTCAAGCCGATCGCTACGTGTCTCCAACGCTGTTTTTTTATCGTTGTTAAAAAAGAAAGCGGCATCCGCTAACCGCGGACGAATGACTTTTTCATTGCCCTTAGCGACAACCGATGGGTCGTTGCTCACAATATTGGCAATGGTAATAAATAAGGGTTGTAACTTCCCTTCCAGGTCCACCAGGTGAAAGTATTTTTGGTGCTCACGCATGGAAGAGATCAGTGCCTCTGAGGGCACCTCGAGGAAATCCGCATCAAAGCTACCTTTAATGGCTTGCGGCCACTCAACAAGGCCACAGACCTCATCCAGTAGTTCACTATCGATCTCAGCCTTGAGTCCCTCCGACGTCGCTATATCGATGACTTGTTGCTCAATGCGCTGGCGCCGCCCATCAAAGTCGGCAATGACAAAGCCGTCCATCAGGGCTTGCTCATAATCAGTAGCCTTGCTCAGCGCGATAGGCTCCGGATGGTGGAAACGGTGTCCCCGGGTATAGCGATCGGCAGCGCAATCGAATAGAGATAGATCTAAGACCTCCTCATCTAGCAGGGCTACTAACCACTGAACTGGGCGCAGGAACTCGTGGCGACTCCGGCCCCAGCGCATCTTTTTTGACATGGGGATATTGGCCACTGCGGCGCTAATGATGTCACCGGCACATTGTTTCACTTGCGCCCCGGGCAGGGTGCGGATAACGCCAAGACGGGCGCCTTTATCGGAGGGCAGTTCCTGCAGTTCCGAGACGTCTATGCTCTGTTTGCGTGCGAAGCCCAGTGCTGCTGGAGTCCAATCGCCGTTACCATCTTTGGCAGCTGCTACCGGTGGACCCAACACTTGTTGTTCTTGATCGGAGGCTTGGGTTGCCAATGCCGTTACCAGTACCGCTAAGCGCCGTGGTGTTGCGAACCATTGGATATCACCATAGTGCAAATCGCGCTCTTGGCAGCCGTGGGCAATGTTATCGCGCAGCGCCAGCGCCATTCCCTTTAATTCCCCCGCTGGCAATTCCTCAGTGCCTAGTTCAAATAACAGCGTTGTTGTGGTCATAGTGATGTCTCCAACGCTTGCGCCCGAAGATCTGGGTCGGCCTGAGGAAAACCTAGATTGGCTCGGGTTTGCCAGTATGCACCCGCAACTGCTTTTGCCAGTGTGCGGACGCGCAGGATATAGCGCTGTCGCTCTGTCACCCCGATGGCATGTCTGGCATCGAGCATGTTGAAAGTGTGAGAGGCTTTCATTACGTGTTCATAGGCCGGCAAGGGTAGGGTCTTTTCAACTAGGCGCATCGCTTCGCGCTCATGGAAATCGAAATGACTGAGTAGCTGATCGACATCCGCTTCCTGAAAGTTGTAGGTGGATTGCTCTACTTCATTTTGATGGAAAACATCGCCATAGGTGACGATGCCAGCAGGGGTTTTCGCCCACACCAAGTCATAGACTGATTCAACTTGCTGTAGATACATGGCAATACGCTCAAGGCCATAGGTGATCTCACCGGTGACCGGAAAGCACTCGATGCCGCCAGCTTGCTGGAAGTAAGTAAATTGGGATACTTCCATACCATTGAGCCAAACCTCCCAGCCTAATCCCCATGCGCCCAATGTGGGAGACTCCCAGTTGTCTTCCACGAAACGCACATCGTGCACCAGTGGGTCCACCCCCAGGGTGCGCAAACTATCGAGGTAAAGTTCTTGAAAATTAGCCGGGCTTGGCTTCATGACAACCTGAAACTGGTAGTAGTGTTGTAGCCGGTTAGGATTGTCCCCGTACCGCCCATCGGTGGGTCGCCGGCTGGGCTGGGTGTAGGCTGCATTCCAATTTTCGGGGCCGATTGCACGAAGAAAAGTGGCGGGATGGAAGGTACCAGCGCCTACTTCTAGGTCTAATGGTTGCAAAACAACACAGCCGTGGCTGCCCCAAAAGTTCTGTAAGCGCAGAATCACGTCTTGAAAAGTATCGGAAATCACGGGGGATCCAAGGTTTAACGACAAGAGCCCTTAGTATACCCGCCAACGGGGCGGCATAATAAGGGCACGAGGCCTTGGGTCAAAGGAAGGAAGCTCTGTGTCGACGCATTTTCGCACCGCACTACGTAACAAGGCGGCATTGTTGTTGTTACGGCTGTTGCTAGTGATTACTGGTCGCTTGCCACTCGCCCTAAGTCGACGTCTTGGCCGTGGTTTTGGTTTTTGCTACTACGCCGCCGATACTCGCGGTCGCCATGTTGCTACCACTAACATTGGTCTCGCCTATCCCCACCTTGACCCCTCGGAACGCAATCGCTTGGTCAAAGCGACCTTACAAGAAACCGGTGTTTTGGCGTTTGAAATGGGACATGTTTGGTATCGTCCTTGGGAACATACCCAACAACTTATTGTGGACACTGAAGGGGTCGACCTAGTGTTGGCTGCTTTGCAACGGGGGCGCGGCGTCATTGTGTTGGGGCCACACCTCGGTAACTGGGAGGTCTTGGGGCTGCATTTGGCCACCCTAGGGGACATGGTAGCGTTATTCGAGCCACCTAAAATAGACACCTTGGGGCCACTGATAAAGGCGGCGCGAGAGCGCAGTGGTGGTCGATTAGTCCCCACCACACCACGGGGACTTGCAGACCTAGCCAAAAGCGTCAAAGCTGGCGGTATTTCGGGGATCTTGCCTGATCAGGTTCCCGACAGTCCTGCGGGTGGCATCGATGTGCCGTTTATGGGCGTTGCCTGCGCTACCGCAAGTTTGGGCTGCAATCTCGTAAAGCGTTCCGGTGCTATCGCATTTATGGGTGCGGCTTATCGCGTAGCGCAAGGCTTTCGTATTTGCTACCGTGCTGCGCCCGATGCCTTCTATTCAGACGATAGCGCCATCGCTTTAACGGCAATGAACGCTGCCGTAGAGGGTATGATCGCGGGGTACGAGCCCCAATATCAGTGGCAGTACAAGCGTTTTCGTTTGCAGCCGCCGAGCACAGTCGATTACTACGACCGCCACTATCGTCAGCACTAGCCCCTTGCTTTTAGCTTTCATACACACGGAGAGATTCCCATGAAACCATTTGCGGGCAAGCTAATAGCCGGCCTAATCGGTTTAGTGACCTTGGGTCCGGTGGGTTTGTTATTCGGTCTTGCCATAGGACATGCTTTTGATCGAGGTTTGTGGCAGGCGTTACAAGCTGCCAGCCCGGAGGGTCTTGCCAGCGTACAACGGCAATTTTTTGATACCACTTTCACCTTGCTGGGCTACGTTGCTAAAGCCGATGGCCGAGTGAGTGAAGCCGAGGTTGCGCAGGCAGAGAGTTTGTTTCACCAGTTACGCTTGAATCCCACCCAACGCCAGTCAGCTATTACCCGATTCAAAGAAGGCTCCGCAGAGGGTTTTGACCCCCAAGCCACGGTGACGGCTTTCGCGAGTAAAGTCGGTCAGCGTCGACAGCTGCAACAGACACTTTTTTTGTTTTTAGCATCGATGGCGCTAGCCGATGGTGACGTCTCTACACCAGAACGTGCGGCATTGCATGGAATTGCCGGCTTAATGGGGGTTTCGGCGGCGGAGGTTGATCGACTGGTTGCCATGATCGCCGCCCAATCACGTTTCCACAGTGGCGGCGCCTACGACCGAGCTGGGGGCTATGGTCATCAAGGTTCCCCTAGCCCCGCACAACGTCTGCAAGACGCCTATCAAGCGCTGGGGGTTAGTCCATCCGTATCGGAGGCCGAGTTGAAAAAAGCTTACCGGAAGTTAATGAGTGAAAATCATCCAGACAAACTCATTGCTCGCGGCGTGCCCGATGAAATGATAAAGCTAGCGACCGAGCGCTCCCAGGAAATATCGACAGCCTATGATGTCATTCGCGAATCACGCGGACAGAAATAGCGCCTAGGGGCGCCAGAAGGCTGGCGTAAACAGCACGAGAAGAGTGAAGACCTCGAGTCGACCCAGTAGCATCGCGATACAGAGCAGAATTTTGCCCACTTCATTCACTGGTGTGAAGTTCGCCGCAACGACCCCCAAGCCTGGACCTAGGTTATTCAGGGACGCAGCCACGGCCGAAAATGCCGACGTAAAGTCGAGGCCGGTGGCCAATAGCAACAGCATGATGGTGACAAAGCAAAACATATAGACGGCAAAAAAACTCCAGACTGCGCTTACCACCGAAGGTTCCACCCGGCGCGCATCCAATTTCAGGGGAATAACAGCGTTTGGGTGCAGCAACTGCTTGAGTTCGCGCATACCTTGCCGAAAGATCAGTAGAAGCCGCATGGCCTTGATGCCGCCCCCTGTCGAGCCAGCGCAGCCCCCCATGAAGGCGAGCATCAGTAGTAGAAAGGGCAGGAAATTGGGCCAAGACGCGAAATCCCGAGTGGCAAAACCCGTCGTCGTTGCAATCGATACCGTTTGAAACATGCCATGAATGAGGCTTTCCGCTGGATTGAGGGTTTTGGTCGCTATGAGGGTGCCGCAGGTGGTAATCATGGCGAGCAAAATGATCCAGGCAAAGAAGGTCGTTTCTGAGTCTCTTCGGTAAATGAGCAAGCTGCGACGTTGGTAGGCAATGAAGTGCAAACTAAAATTCACTGCTGAAATCACCATAAATACTGTACAGATGAACAAAATAGCGTCGCTCTCGAAATAGCCCATGCTGGCGTCGTGGGTAGAGAAACCACCGATAGCGACAGTAGAAAAAGCGTGGCACACCGCGTCGAAAGGGGTCATACCCGCGAGCCAATAAGCGGCAGCGCAGACAGCGGTGAGTCCGACGTAGATATTGAACAAGGCTTTTGCGGTTTCCGTGATGCGCGGCGTGAGCTTACGGTCCTTGGACGGACCCGCGCTCTCCGCACGGTATAGCTGCATGCCCCCAATGCCGAGCATGGGAAGAATGGCGACGGCCAGTACCACGATACCGATGCCCCCAAGCCACTGCAGTAGTTGCCGGTAAAGAAGAATGGATTGGGGAAGGTCATCAAGCCCCACAATCACCGTCGCTCCAGTCGTCGTAAGTCCCGAGATTGACTCGAAAATTGCATCGACGACTGACAGTTGAAGCGCGTTTGTCAGTACGAAGGGTGTCGCACCAAAGACCCCAAGTACAATCCAAAATAAGGCGGTAACAAGAAAACCATCGCGGATTTTCAAGTCAGTGCGCATATGTCGGTTGGGAAGCCATAGCAGCAAGCCAGCCATTAAGTTCAGACCCAGGGCTGATGCAAAGGGAGCAGCAGACCCGTCCCGTGCTACCAAGCCAAAGCCCATGGGTGGCAGCATGGCCAGACTGAAAATCATCAGTAAGACACCGATAATTCGCAGAGAGACCCGAATATTCATCAGATAAATCCGAAACCCACAGCAAATAACCGTTCGACATCTGCCGTGCGATTTCGGTCGGTCAGGAACAAAATGACGTGGTCATCGGGCTCGATGATTAGCTGGCGATGGGCGATTAACACGTTTTCACCCCGCAGTATCGCCCCTACCGTTACCCCTGGAGGTAATGCTAAGTCTTCTAGGTTTCGTCCCACGACCTTCGATGATTGGGCATCACCATGGGCGGTCACTTCAATGGCCTCGGCAGCGCCACGGCGGAGGGAATGCACGTTGCTGATATCACCTCGTCGTACGTGGGTGAGGAGGCTGCCAATGGTAATTTGTTGTGGCGAGATGGCGATGTCGATCTCTTCACCGACGAGATCGGCGTACGCCGCATTCGTGATGAGGGTAATGACTTTTTTCGCGCCGAGTCGCTTTGCCAACATCGACATCATGATATTCGATTCGTCGTTGTTGGTTAGAGCACAGAATACGTCGGTGTTTTCGACATTTTCCTGTAGCAGTGCTGCAGGTTCATTGGCACTACCGTGTAGAACGATCGTTTCTTCCAGCATTTCTGATAGCACCCGACAGCGATCATAAGACAGCTCAATGACCTTAACTTGGTACTTCTTTTCTAACCGCTGTGCCAAGGTGGCACCAATATTACCCCCACCTGCAATCATGACTCGGCGATAGGGTTCATCGATGGTGCGCAGTTCGGACATTACTGCCCGGATATTTTCTCTGGCGGCGATGAAAAACACTTCATCGCCATCTTCCACCACGGTATCGCCCTCGGGGATGATGGCCGCCTCGTGACGTCTGAAAATAGCAGCCACTCGGGTATCGACCTTGGGCATGTGCTCACGAATTTCTTTCAGTTGGCGACCCACAATTGGCCCGCCTTGAACGGCCCGCACTGCCACTAGCCTAATTTTGCCCTCGGCAAAATCGAGTACTTGCAGAGAGCCAGGATTGGCAATGAGCTGTTCAATATTATTGGTCACCAGTTGTTCGGGACCAATGATGACGTCTACCGGAATAGCGCCCGAGTCGAACAGCGCTTTGGCCTGGGCTAAATAGTCTGTGGAACGAATGCGGGAAATCTTGGTGGGTGTCCGATAGAGCGTGAAGGCTACCGTACACGCCAGCATATTAATTTCGTCACTATTGGTTACGGCGATGAGCATATCGGCGTCTTTGGCACCGGCATTGAGCAAGGTACTGGGGTGTGCTGCATCACCAAGCACTGTTCGGATATCAAGCCGTTCCTGTAGCGCTCGCAGTGTGGTTGCCTGACTATCGACGACAGTGATGTCGTTTTGCTCGTCGGCAAGGTGCTCAGCCAATGTACCGCCAACCTGGCCGGCACCGAGAATAATAATTTTCAATGGCTAGTTACTCCCTGCCAGAAAGCGCGTTCAACCTGCGACCACACCTTAATCAATGGGCGTTGGCTTGGTAAGTCCCAAACAGTGCATTTATAACCGTCACTTATCCTGCGTGGCCTTGAGTAGTAGGCAAAAATACAGTCCATCACCACCGCCGACAGTGGGTAGACGCTGCAAGCCAAATGCTGTTTTGTGCGCGCCGTACGCATCAATAGGCTGGATCAAAGCATCTGGTTGGCGCTCAAGCACCCTTTTGATGACTTGGTCG
>CBFHMA010000019.1:0-19429 GCA_965656775.1 Luminiphilus sp. | reverse complement strand
TCTGGTTTCGCTGCAGACTTCTTGGCGGGTGCTTTTTTAGTAGGCGCCTTTTTAGCAGGTGCCTTTTTGGCAGCGGGTTTTTTGGCGGGTGTTGCCGTTGTATCTGTGTCGCCGGCTTTCTTGGTGGGCATGGTATGTTCCCCGATAACCGATGAGGCCAATGGCCAATACCGGCGGGGCCGCTATAAAGCAGCATCCCCCCCGAATTTGCGGCACGCAACCTACCAAATAAACGGTGCTCGCGCCAGTGAAAACTCACCTTATTTAGTCGGAACTGAACATGGAATTTAGCCCATTACAACCGGGAGTTTTAGTCAAACGCTATAAGCGCTTCCTGGTCGATGTTGAATTGGCCGATGGCACCCTCGTCACCGCCCACTGTCCCAACACCGGCGCCATGACGGGCTGTGTTGATACAGGCGCGCGGGTATGGCTATCGACCAGTGCGAATCCAAAGCGTAAGTTGGCTCATACCCTGGAGCTGGTTGAAACCGACCGTGGTCGCGTGTGCGTGCACTCGTCTCTTGCTAATAAGGTGGTCGCTGAGGCGTTGGCCGCCGGAGCAATACCTCCCCTCGCCGACCATACACAGTGTCGCGCCGAGGTGCGCTATGGCCAGGGATCTCGCATTGATTTTTTGTTGTCTGGGGGAATCGCGCCGATTTATGTGGAAGTGAAGGCGGTCACGCTGCTGCTCGACGAGCGGCTAGGTGCCTTCCCCGATGCGGTCAGTAGCAGAGCTCAGAAGCATCTTGATGAGCTCGAGAACGTGGTGCGCGATGGCGCACGCAGCGCTTTGGTATTCTGTGTACTGCACGAAGGCATTCAGCGCGTAGCTCCAGCCGATCATATTGATCCTGCCTATGGTGCGGCTTTGCGTCGCGCGGTGCAGGCAGGTGTTGAGGTGTACGCAGTGGCAACCGAGGTGACGCCGAAATCCCTTAAAGCAACGGGTTTATTGCCGGTGGTGTTGAGTGAAACCGACAGAGAGTGAAACTGAGTTGGCTCTATCGCAACGTTACCGACGGGCCTTGGGTTTTGATGCCCAGAGCTTGGAGGACACCGGGCCATGGGGTTTGCTCGACGCTAACACCGCCCGGGCATTTCAGCGCTTGCGCAGACGCGCGGCGGCGAGTGGCTTCGACTTGCACATTGCTTCGGGGTTTCGTGGTTACCAGCGCCAGTGGCAGATATTCAATGGCAAAGCGCTGGGGCAACGTTCCGTAGCCGATGAGCAGGGCCAAGCGCTGCAGCGCCAGCAGTTCAGTGATGAGCAATGGCTGCACGCCATTTTGCGTTTTTCAGCGCTGCCCGGTACCTCTCGTCACCACTGGGGCACCGATGTCGATGTGTACGATCGGGCTGCTGTCGACGCTCATTATCAGCTCGCTTTAGCACCGGCCGAGTATGCCCCCGAGGGCCCTTTTGGACCCTTAACCGCCTGGCTTAGCGAGCGTATTGCCGCCGATGATGCCGAGGGTTTTTTCCGGCCCTATCAAACCGATTTAGGGGGTGTAGCACCCGAGCCATGGCACCTTAGCTACCGCCCGAGCACGACAGGTTTGCGTGCGGCTTTGGAGCCCGCTTTGTTGGAAACCCTATGGCGTGGTCAGCTGCCCGGAGCGTTAGCGCTTTTGAGCACGTCCGCTGACGACGAGATCTTGCCAGGACCTCTTCCATTGTTGGATAGGGTGGTGGCGCAGTTGCCGGCCTTGCTTAATCGCTACGTGGTGGCGTGACGCGCTGGGCAACACAGCTGGGCATACGACTGGGCATACGACTGGGCAAATAAAAAAGGGCCTTACGGCCCTTTCTCAAGCGTTCTACGCCTGCGTCTTTCTGTGCGATTTAGCTCAACTCTTCTGCTCGAACAGGTGTCCGTAGTGATTGTTGTAGTCAGCCCTGGCTGCGGCAATCACTTCAAGTGCCTCATCTCGGCCGTAAACGTAGTCGACTTTAATGTCGACGTGCTTGCCGGGAATCATTTTATAGGTAGAGAAGTAGTGCTGTAGGCGCTCGGTTTTAATAGGGGGAAGGTCTGCTATGTCTTCCACACCGCCCCACATGTTGTCGCCATCGAGTATGGCAATGATTTTATCGTCGGCTTCGCCACCGTCGATCATCTGGATACCACCCACAACACGGGCACTCAACAGAATGTCGGCGCGGTCGATAAGGCGCTCAGAGAAAACACAGATATCCAGCGGATCACCATCGGCGACGTCTGCATGGGCGCACCGGTTGGCGACTTCCTCTGCACAGTAGGTGCGGGGAATAAAGCCGTAGAGTGCAGGTGGCGTAGCGGTGGTGCGCTGAGGGCGATCAACCACTAAGAACCCCGTGGTTTTATCCAGCTCGTACTTCACGGTGTCACCGGGCAGCATTTCAATGTATGCCTGCACTATGCCCTCATCTGCACCCTCGGGAATGGGTTCTAGGCCATGCCATGGGTGGCGGCGGAAGGCAGAAAATTCTTCATCACGGTACATGGGGAGTCTCCTGTGGTATCTGTGTCATGAATGCGGCGCGTAGTGTACGCGAGCGCCTCGCAGTCAGCTATCTCGTAAACAGATGATCGGCATTTAGCGGCAGTGTTCCTAAGTACACTTAGCCTCTGGGTGCCAGCACAAATCGATACCGATCTAATGTGTTCAGCAAAAGCCAGCTGCGGGAAAAATGAACAGCTCGACGGCCATGCTGGCAGTGGTTAAACGTCAAATTCTGTATCGAGCCGTTTTGGCACGGACTCTTTTTTCAGGGTGGTATATACCGGCATACCGTTTTTATACGTGGGGTACGCCTCGCCCTTAATCAGCGGCTCAAAGTAACGACGCGCTGTAGGGGTAATGCCAAAGCCGTCGCGGGAAATGAAGCTTTTGGGCATTTTCTTTTCTCGGTTGGCAATGCGGTTCAGAGGCGCCTCGCCAATGCTCCAGCGATAGCGATCGCCGTTACCCCGAATAATGGTCGGCATAACGGCATTTTTTCCGGCAATGGCCATTTCCACGGCTGCTTCACCCACGGCATAGGCTTGTTCAACATCGGTTTGGCTAGCAATGTGGCGCGCCGCTCGTTGCAGGTAGTCGGCAACCGCCCAGTGATATTTATATCCGAGCTTGCTGTTCACCAGGTTGGCGAGCATGGGGGCCACGCCACCGAGTTGTGCATGTCCGAAGGCGTCTCTCAGCCCGCTGTCACTTAAAAAGCGCCCATCGGCGGTTTGGGCACCTTCAGAGGCCACGATCACGCAATAACCGTGGTCATTAACAGTTTGCTGTACTTTGGCCAAGAAACGCGTCTCGTCGAAGGCGACTTCGGGGAATAAGATGACATGGGGTGCATCGCCTGCGTGTTCGGCAGCAAGTCCTGCGGCGCCGGCAATCCAGCCTGCGTGACGGCCCATGACTTCGAGGATGAATACCTTGGTTGATGTTTCACACATTGATGCCACATCGAGAGCGGCCTCTCGGGTGGAGATGGCGATGTATTTGGCTACCGAGCCAAATCCGGGACAGGTGTCGGTCACCGGCAAGTCGTTATCAATCGTTTTGGGCACATGAATAGCTTGTAGCTCATAGCCCAGCTTTTGGGACAGCTGCGATACTTTTAGGCAGGTGTCTGCCGAGTCGCCACCACCGTTGTAAAAAAAGTAGCGAATATTGTGGGCCCGGAAGACATCGATAAGACGCTCGTATTCGGCGCGATTTTCTTCCAAGCTACGCAGCTTGTAGCGGCAGGAACCGAAAGCACCGGAGGGGGTTGTCATAAGTCCCCGAATGGCCTTTTTTGATTCCTTGCTGGTGTCGATAAGATCTTCCCGCAATGCGCCAATGATGCCATTGCGACCGGCAAATACTTTGCCGATGTGGCGTTTATGCTTGGCAGCTGTTTCTATCACGCCGCAGGCCGATGCATTGATAACGGGGGTCACGCCACCAGATTGGGCGTAAAAGGCGTTTGCTTTTGGCATAACTTCCTTCTGTTGTGTTGCTGCGGGTGAGCGCTCAAATATCCATTTCATTTGAGCGTGTTAAGCTTACTACAGACAACTGGAGTCTTTCTTGTCTCAACACATTCATATTCTCGGTATTTGCGGCACTTTTATGGGTGGCCTCGCGTTGTTGGCGCGAGATCTCGGTTATCGCGTGTCGGGCGCCGACGAAAATGTTTACCCGCCCATGAGTACGCAACTCGCCGAGTCGGGCATTCGCGTGGTGTCTGGTTATGACCCCGAGCAGCTGAATCCACCCCCCGATTTAGTGGTAATTGGTAACGCCATGTCCCGGGGTAATCCGGTGGTAGAGGCGGTGCTAAACAAAGGTATTCCCTACACATCCGGTCCTCAGTGGTTGGGCGAGCAACTACTGAGCAAGCGCTGGGTGCTGGCGGTGTCGGGTACCCACGGTAAAACAACCACTTCCAGTATGCTGGCGTGGATATTGGACTATGCGGGTATGTCGCCGGGCTTTTTAATTGGCGGAGTGCCCCATAATTTCAATGTATCGGCTCGACTCGGGGAAACTGATTTTTTTGTGATCGAGGCCGATGAGTACGACACCGCTTTTTTCGATAAACGCTCAAAATTTATTCATTACCGACCCCGCACCTTGGTCATCGGCAATATTGAGTTTGACCACGCCGATATTTTTCCCGACCTCGCCGCCATCGAAACCCAGTTCCATCATTTAGTGCGTTGCGTACCCTCAGACGGCGCCGTTATTTGTCCTAAGACCGAATCGGTAGAACGGGTATTGGCCCGGGGTGTGTGGACACCGGTGCAACATTTGGGCTCGGCGGTAGCTGACCATGAAGGGGTAGGGTGGCGCTATCGACTTATAACCCCGGGCGGCGACCAATTTGAACTGACCGGGCCCGACGGTCAGGCCTTCAGTTGCACTTGGTCTTTGTTGGGCGAGCACAACGTAGCCAACGCCTGTGCCGCAGTGGCAGCGGCACACCACGTGGGTGTGCCAGCGGCGGTGGCATGCCAAGCCCTAACCCCGTTTTCGGGGGTTAAGCGGCGCCTAGAGTTGCGGGGTGAGCCGGGGGGCGTTAGGGTGTATGACGATTTTGCCCATCACCCTACCGCTATCCAAATTACCCTAGAGGGACTGCGAGCATCATCGCCCGCGGGTCGATTGATTGCCGTCATAGAGCCCCGTTCGAATACCATGCGCAGTGGCATTCATGGCCAACGTCTTGCAAGTGCTACCGCCGCGGCCGATCAGGTGTTTTGGTATCAACCCCTCGGTCTCGACTGGTCGTTAGAGCGTATTGTGGTCGAGTCCAATCGGTCGGCTGCTGTCGTGTCCGATCTCGATGCCCTGGTGCAGGGGGTGGCCTCTGAGGCGGCCCCCGGTGATGCGGTGGTCATTATGAGCAATGGCGGTTTCGGAGGGTTTCACGAGCGTTTATTGGCGGCGCTGACGGCTAAAAGCGCTTAGCCTGTGGCCATGAATGTGAACTACCGGGCTGTTTACCCCGTCTATACCTTAGTGGCTCGTGCATCCGTTCTAACGTCAGCAACATGCTATTAACCCAACAGCCTACTTTTTCAGGAATGCGTCATGTTTGATGTTTATCGTCGGATCGTTTTACAGCGCCCCTTTGTTATTGTGGGTTTGTTGTTGGTGTTGGCATCGGTAGCGCTCACCCGGTTCTCCGATCTTCGCCTCGATGCGTCCTCCGATGCGCTGTTGCTCCAGGGTGACCCCGATCTGGCATTTTTTCGCGAGACTAGCGACCGCTATGCCTCGGCCGAATTTTTGGTGCTGACGTGGCAACCCAAAGATAACGTGCCACTGCTATCGGCTAACTCTCTCGATGCACTGGCGGCAATGGTGGACGAGTTGCGGGGGCTGAATGGCGTCGCCGATGTCACCAGCGTGTTAGATGTGCCACTGCTCGAGAGCCCACCGTTATCCCTTACCGACTTATCCCAAGCGGAGCAGCTGCCAACCTTGCGTGACCCCTCGGTTAGTCGAGAGCTGGCCCTCGATGAATTCACCACAAGCCCTATCTACCGCAATTTGCTGGTCGGTGAGGCGGGGGATCTGATGGCAGTACAGGTGAGTCTGGAAGAAGACGAACCCTTGCGAATGGCGTTGAATGAGCGGGAATCTCTTCGGCAACGGCGTGCGGCGTCTGCTCTTAACAAAGCGCAGGCCCAGCAATTAGCAGCGGTTGAAGCGCGCTACGATGAGTTGCAACGTCAAGCGGGTGCTAAGCGCGATCGACTGGTTTCCGAGGTGCGTGCCATTGCCGATACCTATCGCAGTGGCGCCGATATCTTCGTGGGGGGTGTGCCCATGATCGCCGCCGACATGATTGCTTTTGTGCAATCGGATTTGATGGTCTTCGGTAGTGCCATCGTGATCATCATGATGTTGGTGCTTGCCCTTATTTTTCGCGACTGGCGATGGGTGCTTGCGCCTATTCTTAACTGCGTTATTACCGCCACCCTGATGCTCGGCTTGTTGGCTTGGCTCGATTGGCGCATGACCGTCATTTCCTCCAACTTTGTGGCGGTGCTGCTCATTGTGACCCTGTCCTTGTCGGTCCATTTAGTGGTGCGCTATCGGGAACTGGAGCATACCCAGCCGGATATGCATCGCCGGCAGCGCGCCGCAGAGGCGGCCCGGTTAATGGCCGTTCCCTGTTTTTACACGGCGCTCACCACCATTGTGGCCTTCGCATCTCTGTTAGTGGCCGGCATTCAACCGGTCATTGATTTCGGGCTAATGATGACCGTGGGAATTATCGTTGGATTCCTGTGTACGTTTACCTTGGTACCGGCGCTGATGTCGGTCTTGCCTGAACCTGCACGCGCCCTGCGATTGGCCGCTGACGGGTCCTTCACCGGACGTTTGGCGACGGTGGTAGAGCAGCAGGGGGGCTGGGTGTTAGGGGTTACCGCTTTGTTGGCCATTGCCACGGTTGTGGGTATTACCCAGCTGAAAGTCGAGAACCGCTTCATCGATTACTTCAAGCCGTCCACTGAGATTTACCAAGGCATGGAGTTACTCGATGCTCAGCTCGGTGGCACGATTCCTCTCGATATTGTGTTGTATCCACCGGCGAGTGAGGATCAAGCCGATGGGCCGACTGAACTCACACCTACCGCTAGCGCCGACACCAACGCCGGTGCAGCCGTAAGTGCCACCGGCACCTATGTTGACCCTCTAGCGGATGACGCTTTCGGTGGTGATGCCCTCGCCGACGAGGCGTTCGACGATGATCCCTTTGGTAGTGACCCGTTTGCGAGCGATCCCTTCGGTGATAGTGGCGGCAGCAGACCCAGCTATTGGTTTACACCCCAAGGCCGAGCTGTGCTCGATAAGGTGCACCAGCGGGTGGCTGCGCACACCGAGACGGGCAAAGTGCTGTCCTTATCCACGGCCTTTTCAGTGATGGATGAACTCTACGGCGCTAAGTTGGGTCCGGTGGAGCTGGCCCTGGTGCAAAACAGCATGCCCGAAGTAGTAAACGATGCCTTGGTGGCTCCTTATTTCGATGCCGAGGAAGATCAGGCTCGGTTATCGGTGCGGGTTATGGAGACCTCCAAAACCCTTCGGCGCGATCAGTTCTTGCGCGACCTGTACACCGAGCTCACCGAACAGGTAGGTGTGGCCCCCGAGCAGCTGCGCTTTACCTCGTTGCTGGTGCTGTATAACAACGTGTTGCAAAGCTTGTTTACATCGCAAATTCTGACCTTAGGGGCTGTGTTCCTTGCTATTGGTTTAATGTTTTGGGTGCTGTTTCGATCGCTGGCGCTGGCGCTATTGTGCTTGGCGCCCAACGTATTGGCAGCCTCTATGGTATTGGGGATTATGGGGTTGGCCGGTATACCCCTCGATATCATGACCATTACCATTGCCGCTATTGTGGTGGGCATAGGGGTCGATGACTGTATTCACTACATCCATCGGTTTAAAGCTGAGTTCAGCATCGACTGCAACTATCACGCCGCCATGCACCGCAGTCACGGCAGTATCGGACGAGCCATGTACTACACCACCCTTACTATCATGGTGGGGTTCTCGCTGTTAACCCTGTCGAACTTCACACCTAGCTTGTATTTCGGTGTGTTGACCGACGTGGCCATGGCCGCTGCGGTGGCAGGTGCGCTACTGCTACTGCCGAAATTAATTGTGGTGTTCAAGCCTTTTGGGGCCGATGCCAGTGCAGTGTCGTGAGGGTTGTGGTGCCTGTTGTATTGCGCCGGCTATCAGTAAGCCTTTTTACGACATGCCACAGGGTAAGCCCGCAGGTACTCGCTGCGTTCACCTAAACAGTGCGCTACGCTGTAACTTGTTCAATGACCCGCGTCGCCCCGAGGCTTGCAGTGCTTTTCTGCCCGAGCCCGAATTCTGCGGCAGCGACCGTGCAGAGGCGCTGGTGATTTTGGCCCATCTTGAGGCGGCGACTGCACCAACCTCATTTTCATCGAAGGACATTCAATGACTGAAATTCCGTTGTTTCCGCTGTCCACTGTGTTAGTACCCCACGGTCAGATGGGGCTGCAAATATTCGAGCAGCGCTATCTTGATATGGTGGCAGACTGCATGCGTAACGGCACTGGCTTTGGTGTGGTTTGGCTGCGACGTGGCTCAGAGGTGGCACGGCGCGCCCTTGATACCCCCGATATTGGCGATTACGGCACCCATGCGCGCATCATTGATTTCGATCAGCTGCCCAATGGGTTACTCGGTATCACGATTACAGGTAATGAATGTTTCGATGTGGTTGACGTTTGGCGTGAGTCGAATGGTCTTGTGAAGGCGAACGTCGAGTTGGCCGAGCCACTGTCAACAAGTCCCATGCTCGATAGTTGGCAGTCGATGGTAGCGGTGCTGAAAGGGTTAGAAGCGCACCCTCATGTGCAGAACATGGGTCTTAACATTGATTACAACGATGCTTGGGCGGTGGCGTTTAGCCTGGTTCAGCTGCTTCCCCTCGAGGAGTCGGTGAAGTACGAACTCTTGGGTATGGAAGGTATCGATAGCTTGGTGCGTGAGCTCGATATTCTGCTGAATCAAATTAGTGGTGAAGACTGATTTAGGGGTGTTTTTCGAGTGACCTAGCGATCGTCGCTATCGCTCGACAGGTTTTGCCAATCCCAGCCGCCCAGGTTTTGCCAGCGATTCACGATGTAACAAAACAGCTCGGCGGTTTTTGCGGCGTCGTAAGCGGCCGAGTGCGCTTCTCGGTTATCGAAGGCAATACCTGCCCGCTTGCAGGCTTGGGCCAGCACCGTGTGGCCCACGGCTAATCCCGCAAGGGTGGCAGTGTCGAAGTGTGAAAAGGGGTGAAACGGGTTTCGCTTAATATCGCAGCGCAAACTGGCTGCGTTCAGGAAGCCTGCATCGAAGTGGGCATTATGGCCCACCAGAATGGCTCGGCTGCAGCCGTGATCCCGGACGGCCTTGCGCACCACGCCAAATAACTCACCCAGTGCTATGGCCTCGGGTACCGCGTCCCTAAGCGGACTGTCGGGGTCGATGCCCGTGAATTCAAGGGCGGCGGGCTCTAAATTGGCGCCTTCGAAGGGATCCACGTTATAGCTGAAGGTTTCAGCGACGGTTAACGTGCCTTGGCTATCCATGGTGAGTAATGAGGCGGCAATTTCCAGCACCGCATCGGTCTGGGCATTGAAGCCACCGGTTTCAATATCGACCACGACCGGTAAGAAGCCTCGGAAGCGGGCCTTTAATAGGAGCTCGTTAGTGTCGGTCACGATTGCAGACGCCAATTGATCGTTTCGCCGGCGCGCAGGGGTACCAGCGAGCTGGGGCCGAAGGCTAATAACTCGGGCACGGTCTGTGGTTCGCGCACCAGTGTCACGGTATCAGTGTTGCGCGGTAACCCATAAAAGTCGGCGCCGTAGTGGCTGGCAAAGCCTTCAAGCGCGGGCAGGCACTGTTCTTCATCGAAGACTTCGGCGTACATCTCGAGGGCTGCATGGGCGGTATAGCAGCCGGCGCAGCCGCAGGGGTTTTCTTTGGCATGGCGAGCATGGGGTGCCGAATCCGTGCCCAAAAAGAACCTTGGATTGCCCGAGGTTGCTGCCTGGCGCAGTGCCACTTGATGGGTGTCTCGTTTCAGAATGGGTAGGCAGAAATAGTGAGGCCGAATGCCACCCACCAACATGTGGTTACGGTTGTATAGCAGATGGTGTGCGGTGATAGTGGCGGCAACCCCGGTGCGAGCGCTCTTGACGAAGTTCACGGCATCGGCGGTGGTTATGTGTTCGAACACTACCCGCAGACCACTGAAATGATCGACCAAGGGCTGCAGGTGTTCATCGATGAAGCGCTTCTCGCGATCGAAAATATCCACCTCTGGGCTGGTGACTTCCCCATGGACCAATAGTGGGACATTGTGACGCTGCATGGCCTCAAGAGTGGGGTATAAAGCCTCGAGGGAGTTGACCCCCGACGCAGAGTTGGTGGTGGCACCGGCGGGGTAAAGTTTGACCCCATGCACATAGGGGCTGTCGGCGGCTCTGGCTATCTCATCGGCCGACGTGGAGTCGGTGAGGTATAGCGTCATAAGGGGCTCAAATGCGGGACCATTGGGGTTAAGTGCTGCGACTATACGGTCGCGATAGGCGTGGGCATCGGCTACTGTTACTACCGGCGGTACCAAATTGGGCATAACAATGGCGCGATGTGCCCAGCGAGCCATATCGTTCACTGTGCGCGGCAGTGCATCGTCGTCGCGCAGGTGCACGTGCCAATCATCTGGGCGGGTTAGGGTAATGTTATCCATGGTGTCAATCCTATCTCTCCGGCGTCAGTCTAACAGGCTGCAACTGGGCAAGGTCCTAACCGCGGCGTAAACTACGTCCCTTACATTCAATTTTTACGGAAAACGGTTCTATGTCGTCGATTAGTAAAGTCGTACTGGCCTATTCGGGTGGTCTTGATACCTCGGTTATTGTTCGCTGGTTGCAGGAAACCCATGAGTGTGAAGTGGTCACCTTCACAGCCGACATCGGTCAAGGCGAGGAAGTGGCGCCTGCTCGCGCCAAAGCAGAAGCCTTAGGCGTTAAAGAAATCTATATCGACGACCTGCGCGAAGAGTTTGTTCGTGATTTTGTCTTTCCTATGTTCCGAGCCAACACGGTCTACGAGGGTGAGTACCTGTTGGGTACCTCCATTGCACGTCCGCTCATCGCCAAGCGACTGGTCGAAATTGCCAATGAGACCGGCGCAGACGCTATCTCCCACGGTGCCACCGGCAAAGGTAACGACCAAATTCGTTTCGAGTTGGGCGCTTATGCCCTAAAGCCCGGCATTCAGGTGATTGCACCTTGGCGTGAATGGAATCTCACTTCTCGGGAATCCTTAATGGCCTACTGTGAGCAGCATGCCATCCCCGTCGATTTCGCCAACGCCAAGAAAAAGTCGCCTTACTCCATGGATGCCAATCTACTGCACATTTCCTATGAAGGGGGTGTTTTAGAGGACCCATGGGCAGAAGCGGAAGAGGATATGTGGCGCTGGAGTGTCAGCCCCGAGACAGCGCCAGATCAGGCTGAAGAGCTCACCTTGCGCTACGAGCGTGGCGATATTGTGGCCATCAATGGACAGGCGATGTCGGCGGCGGAAGTGTTAGAGACCCTAAACAAGCGTGGTGGCGCACACGGCATTGGTCGCGCCGATCTGGTGGAAAACCGCTATGTGGGTATGAAAAGCCGTGGCTGCTATGAGACCCCCGGAGGCACTATTATGCTGAAGGCGCATCGGGCCATAGAGTCCTTGACCCTCGATCGGGAAGTGGCCCATTTGAAAGATGAGCTGATGCCTCGCTACGCCAAGCTTATCTACAACGGTTACTGGTGGTCACCCGAACGCCGTATGCTGCAGGCGGCCATCGACGACACCCAGGTGCATGTGAACGGTGAGGTCCGGGTTAAGTTGTACAAAGGTAACGTTATTGTTACCGGCCGACGCTCGGAGGACTCCCTGTTCGATGAAAGCGTGGCCACCTTCGAGGAAGATCAGGGCGCCTACAATCAGAAGGACGCCGAGGGCTTTATTAAACTCAATGCGCTGCGATTGCGTATTGCTGCAGGAAAGGGGCGCCGACAATAGGGTCGTCGTTAACAGTGCCGCACAACAGCATGCCCGCATTGGGTTAACACCAGTGTGGGCTGCCTAGTCCAGCAGCCAACAGCCAACAGCCAATAAGTGAGAGTGCATGAATAATAGCAATGAGCATGCAGACAACACCGGCCAAACTGCCGACCCCATGAGCCATCACGATGTCATCATTGTGGGGGCTGGGCTATCGGGGGTGGGCGCTGCGGTGCATTTGCGTCGGGAATGCCCTGGCCGCGATGTGATACTGCTCGAGCGGCGTCAGGCGGTTGGCGGCACCTGGGATCTATTCCGCTACCCAGGGGTGCGCTCCGATAGTGATATGTATACCTTGGGTTACGACTTCAAGCCTTGGCTGGCTCGTAAGTCGATTGCCGATGGCCCCTCTATTCGTGACTACGTGAACGAGACTGCCGATGAATACGGTATTCGAGAGCGTATTCGTTTTGGTCATCAGTTGACGGCTGCCAATTGGTCATCGGCAGATGCACGTTGGTATCTCACGGTCACTGTTGATGGGGAAACACGGCGCATGAGCTGCGGATTTTTGCTCATGTGCTCGGGCTATTACAGCTACGATCAGGGCCATGAACCCGACTTCCCGGGCAAGGAGCGTTTCGCCGGCCATTGGGTACACCCACAATTTTGGCCTGAATCACTGGATTACAGTGGTAAGCGGGTGGTGGTCATTGGCTCGGGTGCCACCGCGGTAACCCTTGTACCCAGTATGGCGCCAACGGCTGCCAGTGTGACCATGCTGCAGCGCTCGCCCAGTTATGTCATTACCGCGCCCGAAGTCAGTGCTTTTGCCCACTTCGTACAAGCTATTTTGCCGGCCCAGATCGCTTACGAATTGGTGCGCTGGCGTAATGTATTGTTTCAGCAGTGGCTCTACGGCTTAAGCCGAGTGGCCCCCAAGTTCATGCGTTGGATGTTGTTACGCAAGGTGCGCAAGGCATTGAGTGGTCATTTAGACGTCGAGAAACACTTTACCCCCCACTACAACCCGTGGGATCAGCGCCTGTGTGCGGTACCCGATGACGATCTGTTTAAAGCTATTCAGTCGGGCAAAGCCACGGTAGTGACCGACGCCATCGACAGCATCACGGAAACCGGTATCAAGCTGCAGTCCGGCAACACCTTAGAAGCTGACGTAATTGTCTCGGCCACGGGTTTAGAGTTAGTCATTTTAGGTGGCGCTGAATTCACCTTCGACGGTGAACCCATCGATTTTGCAAACAGTTGGACCTACAAGGGCATGATGTGCTCCGACATCCCCAACATGGTTCATACCTTTGGCTACATTAATGCTTCGTGGACATTGCGTGCCGATTTGATTGCTCGATGGAGTTGTCGATTGCTCAATCATATGCAGCAACATGGGGTCGATACGGTGGTGCCGCGTATTGATGCAGAGCTGGCGGCGGCTATGCCTCGGCGTATGTGGATTGACGATTTTTCCGCTGGGTACATGCAGCGGGCGTTGCCGCGTTTTCCAAAACAGGGGGATCGCGTGCCTTGGGTTAACCCTCAGCATTACCGCCGCGACCGAGTGCTGTTTCGTGATGAGCCCATCGATGACGGCACGCTGGTATTTAGCGGCACCACGAACGTTAACGTGTCGGTAAAAGCAGCCTGAGCGGTTTGATGGGACAGCTGTGGCCGGAGTCGTTGCCAAATAGCATGACTGTGAGCGTACTGGGTAACGAGTTATGACGATGGAGTTACAAGAGGTCTCGGTGTACTGCCCTTACTGTGGTGAGGCTATTTCGGTGCTACTCAACCCGGAAGATGTGGGCCTTGAGTATATTGAAGACTGTCAGGTGTGTTGCCGACCTATAGAGTTCAGCGTTTATGAAGCCGGTGACGGCGCTCTGGAAGCCATGGTGCGCTCAGATGCGGAATAGCCGGCTGGGGTATTCTCGGCTACTTCTGCAATCGTAAAAAACGATCAAATATACCCAATCAATTTGTTTTACCGCGGCCTTGGGTGAGCCTACACTCTCTTTGTTTCGTATCAACACAAATCAGAGGAGAAGTAGCCATGTCTGTAACAAAAGTACCCAATGTTGTGTTTAAAACCCGCGTCCGTGATGAGTCTGTTGATGGGCCTAATCCGTTCCGCTGGGAGGATAAGTGCTCCGCCGATTTATTTGGTGGCAAGCGTGTTGTCGTATTTTCACTGCCAGGCGCTTTTACACCCACCTGTTCTTCTAACCATTTACCCCGTTACGACGACCTGTACGAAGAGTTTCGTAAAGAGGGCATCGACGACATTATTTGTGTGTCAGTGAATGACGCCTTTGTCATGTTCAAGTGGGGCAAAGAACTGGGTAACCGCAATATCTTCTTACTGCCCGACGGTAATGGCGAGTTCACTCGCAAGATGGGCATGTTGGTCGATAAGTCTAATGTGGGTTTTGGCATGCGCAGTTGGCGTTATTCGATGGTGGTAAACGATGGCACTGTTGAAAAAATGTTTATTGAGCCCGGTTTTGACGATAACTGCCCATCAGACCCGTTCGAGGTGTCCGATGCCGACACCATGCTGGCTTGGTTGCGTGGCATCAATATTGATGCGGTAAAAGTATCGGAACCCGTTAAAGCCTTCGAGGGTTAATGTAAGGGCTAGTGAAAGTCCCGCGAGCGCACTTTTAGTTCGGCAAGTGCAGGGCTGTGGTCATACAGTGCACCGGCAATGATATGTGTGACACCCTCTCGGCTTTCCAGTGTGCCCTTAACAAGTAGTAGCTGAGCGGTCATCAGTGCATCGCGGAAATGGTCTTGGACTTTGGGCCAGACCACCACGTTATGGTTGCCGGTCTCGTCTTCGAGGGTCAGAAAAATGACCCCCGAGGCGGTGCCCGGCCGCTGACGACAGGTCACCAGTCCTGCAATACGCACAAATCGATTGCTGCCCAAGGACTGTAATTCACTGTGGCGTCGACACTGGTTGAATGGTGCCGTATGCCGTAACAGAGCAAGGGGGTGCTCCCTTAGGGTGACCCCCGTGTTTTGATAATCTGCCAATACGTTATCGATAGTGGTGGGTGCTTGAATGCGTTGTTCATCATTGGTGTGGGGTGTTGGTGGCTCCATGGGGATGAGCGGCCTGTAGGGTTCCAATGCCATTACTTGCCACTGACTTTGATGGCGATGGCCGCTGAGACTGGCGAGTGCATCGGCCGCCGCCATGGTTTCTAGCTCCTGGCGTTGCAAGGCTGCCCGTTGGCGCAAATCGGTAAGATGGCGAAACGGTTGTTGTCGACGTGCTTCTACAATGCGCTGTGCCGTTGCCTGACTTAAGCCCTTTATTAACCGCAACCCTAAACGAATGGGCGCTTGCCCTTGATGGGGTTGTGCCAGTAACTGGTGATCCCAGTGGCTATGCTGTACGTCGATAGGCAATACCGTAATACCGTGACGTCGAGCGTCTTGTAACAACTGGGAAGGGCTGTAAAACCCCATGGGTTGGCTGTTGAGTAGACCCACATAAAACGCCGCAGGGTGATGGCATTTAAGCCATGCTGATACGTAGGCGAGAAGGGCAAAGCTGGCGGAGTGGGATTCGGGAAAACCGTAACCCCCAAAGCCTTTAATTTGATCGAATAGGCGTTCGGCAAAGCCCGGGCTGTAACCCCGCTCGAGCATGCCTTGTTTCAGCTTGTGCTCAAACGTTAACAGTTTGCTGTCCTTGCCCCAGTTGGTAATGGCGCGTCGCAGGGCATCGGCTTCACCGCCACTAAAGCCGGCTGCCACCATGGCTAACCGAATGACTTGCTCTTGGAAAATGGGTACCCCTAGGGTGCGCTCAAGCACCGAGCGGATGGCATCGTTGGGGTAGCTGATGGGTTCGAGCCCGTGTTTGCGTCGTAAGTACGGGTGCACCATATCCCCCTGGATAGGGCCCGGGCGCACGATGGCAATTTCAATGACTAGGTCGTAAAAGCAGGCCGGTTTCAGCCGGGGCAGCATCGACATTTGCGCCCGTGATTCAATTTGAAAAACCCCCATGGCATCGGCTTTTTGTAGCATCCGATAGGTGGCAGGGTCTTCCCGGGGAATGCTTTGCAATGTGTTGATACTGGGATGGTCGCGCTGCACTAGGGCCAATGTTTTACGAATGGCCGACAGCATACCCAGTGCCAGCACATCCACTTTTAACAAGCCCAGGGCTTCAATATCGTTCTTATCCCACTGGATAACCGTTCGATCGGGCATGCTGGCGTTTTCTATGGGCACCATATTAGAGAGTGGTCCACGGCTAATGACAAAGCCGCCCACGTGCTGCGATAAATGCCGCGGAAAACCCAGCAGTGTTTGTACCAGCGTCATGAACAGTTGTGCCTGATGCCCGGGCATGCCGATGCCCTGTTGCTCAAAACGCTGTTGTAGCTCGCGCTCCCGATTCCACCAGGCCAGCGATTGCGCCAGGTCTTCTACAATCACTGGGTCAAACCCCAGGGCTTTGCCAACATCGCGTACGGCACTGCGCGAGCGATAGGTAATAACGGTGGCCGCCAGTGCTGCGCGGCGTCGACCGTATTTTTGGTAAATATATTGAATGACCTCTTCTCGGCGTTCGTGCTCAAAGTCCACGTCAATGTCCGGGGGTTCATCGCGCTCCCTTGAGATGAAGCGCTCGAATAACAAGGAGATTTGTTCGGGGTTAACGTCGGTGATGTGCAAGCAGTAGCACACCACGGAGTTGGCAGCAGAGCCTCTGCCCTGACACAAAATGCCGCGCTCTCGAGCGAAGCGCACCACATCGTAAACGGTTAAAAAGTAATACTCGTAGCGTAGCTCGGTAATGAGATCGAGCTCTACGTGGATGCGGGTTTCAATAGCTGTAGGCACACCCTGTGGCCAGCGTTGGGCCGCACCCTTAGCTACTTGCTGGCGCAGATAACTATTAGCATCGTAGCCTTCCGGAATAACTTCTTCTGGGTATTCATAGCGCAGTTCGTCGAGGCTGAACTGACACTGTTGGGCAATGCGCAGGGTTTCACTGGTTAGCGACGGAGGATAGAGCGGCAAGAGCTTATTCAGTCGTCGTAGATGTTGTTGGCTATTGGCCAGACGTCGTTGGCCCAAGCGTTCGATGGTGGTGCGATGCTGCAACGCGGTTAATACGTCGTGCAGAGGTTTGCGGCTAGCGCAATGCATTTGCACGTCGCCGCAGGCCACCATGGGTAAATTAAGGGATTGTGCCAACTGCCAGCGATGTCGAAAGCGTCGTAGCTCATCGTTACCCAGTAGCCGCGACATACCCACCCAAACACGGTCTTTACACAGGCGTGCCAGTTGCTGGCCGTAGCCGATTTGCTGCTCATCATCGCTAGGGAGCCAGATGATAAGGCAGCGCTTTAGGTGAAACGCAATATCGGGTAAGCGCGTGGTGTACTCCCCTTTGGCGCTACGCCGTCTCGATCGGCTAATGAGACCGGACAGCTCGGCGTAGGCGGCGCGATTGGGTGCTAAGGCGATAAGTCGTAAGCCTTCGGTTAAATTGAATTCACTGCCAATAATCAGTTTTAGTTGGTGCTCCTTAGCGGCTACGTGGGCCTTTACCACGCCGGCTAAGGAGCATTCATCGGTAATAGCCAAAGCGCTGTAACGGCATTCGGCGGCACGTTGTACCAATTCTTCCGGGTGTGAAGCGCCCCGTAAAAAGCTGTAATTGCTCAGGCAATGGAGTTCGGCGTAGGACATGATAAGCATCAAATACTGTATATATATACAGTAAACGGCTGTTGGCATTTAGGCAACAGAGGCATGTACGCGCTGTCGCTGATGCCGCCTAATTCTTGTAGTCCACAGCTTGCATTATGGGTGGTGGCCCATCACGCTAGCGGCCTTAACTTAAGGAGTAGACCATGGCTTTCACCCTGCGTAGCGCCCTAACACTGTGCCTAGTGCTGTTAATAACAGCCTGTACTGGCGTACCCGATGGCGTTGAGCCGGTAACTGACTTCGATAAAAACCGCTACTTAGGCCGTTGGCACGAAATAGCTCGACTCGACCATAGCTTTGAACGAGGCCTTATCCAGATCACCGCCGAGTACAGCCTGCGCGATGACGGCATGATAAAGGTTGTTAATAGTGGCACCCGCATCGGTAACGGTGAGCGGGACGTGGCTGAAGGGAAGGCCGCTTTTGTCGGCGCCGATGATACCGCTCATTTGAAAGTGTCTTTCTTCGGCCCCTTCTACGGTAGTTATGTGGTTTTCGAATTGGGCAGTAACTACGACTACGCCTTTGTGGCTGGTCCAACGACCGATTACCTGTGGCTATTGGCCCGGGAGCCCCAGGTCGATGATGACTTAAAGCAGCGTTTTGTAACGCGTGCTACTGCTTTGGGTTTTGATGTCGACGATCTGATTTGGGCTGAGTGAGGACGCCATTTTGAGCAACTATCGTCGGCTGGGCGCGCTGCCTATTTCTGGGGGTGGCGCTTTGGTGGCCAATCAGATTGTACGCTCGGCCCAGCCTTGTGATTTTGCAGTGTCAGATCGCGATGTATTTTTATCGCATCGTATTCAGACCGTCGTCGATTTACGCAGCAGTCATGAACGTCAGCGATACCCTAGTACGTGGTTGAACGATCAATCCTTATCGGTCATTTACGCGGCAATTGCTCGCGATTTACGTGCCAGTGAGCTTTATCGGGAGCGATTATGCCAAGATCTCAGCGAGCAAGGGGCTACTAACACCATGAGGGCGATTTATAGTGATTACCCGGTGGCTGCAATGCATAGCGTTATCCAGCTCTGTCACACGCTACTGGCGCGTCGCGGTCCGGTACTGGTGCACTGTGCCGCGGGTAAAGATCGGACGGGGTTTGTCATTGCCATGCTACTTGAGGCCATCGGCGTCGAGCGCGAGGCGATTATGCACGATTACTTGTTATCGAATGATCATGTAGATGGCGATATCGAGCAGCAGCGGCAGCGCTTGATGGTGCATTTTCAATTGCCGGACCACATGTCACCCCCGGACGGCGTTGTCACCGCACTCATGGGGGTGAGCGCTGAGTATCTTGAGGCCGCTTACGCAGCCATCCATCAACGGTTTACAACGGTTGATGGTTATCTGGCTGCGGCGGGAATCACGCCAACAAAGCGTGAGCAGTTAACGCGCTTACTGTGTCGTGGTTAGCGCTGGTTTACGACTCGGACGTTAACAACAGCCATTCATCTCTGCCGTTTCGGCGCTGATAGCGATACGTAATTTCTGCGCCTTCGGGCAGCGAGCGAATCTGATCGAGTTCGCTGACTTTAAAGCGAATACTCGCGCGAGCTTTGCCGCGCTTCATACGACAGGGG
>CBFHMA010000018.1:6505-20187 GCA_965656775.1 Luminiphilus sp. | reverse complement strand
TGGCACTTGCCAGAGCTGTGGCAATCGGGGAGTGGCCCATCTCGATCGCGTTGTATGCCCGCTAATTTACACCGGCGTGGTAACCCAGCTTATCCACAAATGGAAGTTCGAGGGCGGTAGTGAACTGACCTCGTTTTTGGTTAAGCGCGCGCTACGGGCAGATGAAAAGGCAGCAAGGCCACGACAGTCATCTAACGATAACCTATTACCAACCTCAGTCCATCTACAACCTGAATTCTGGTCTGCGCCTTTGCACCACTACCACTGGCATGGCCTGGTACCTATTCCCATGGGGCTCTGGCGCAGGGTTTTGAGGGGCTACAACCAAAGCGCTTTATTGGCACAGGCTCTGCGTAGACACATGCCTGATACCTGTGCTCCACCCGTGCGCTATCAACTCCTTAAAGACCGTGGTGGTAGTGCCCAGCATCGCTTGCAACGTCAAGCTCGATCTGAGAACAGTCGACGCCGGTATCACGCCCGGCAGCCGGTGGTTGGGCAGCATCTGCTACTGATTGATGATGTGGTGACCACCGGTGCCACCTTAAGTGCGGCAGCTGCAGAACTACGCGCTGCCGGGGCTTTATCGGTCAGTGCTTGGGCGTTGGCACGAACACCAGCACCGCAGTGGCAGCAGGTGTAGTATAGAGCTTTGCAAGCGGTTGTCAGTATGAGCCACCCCTACGATGGGCTTACTCCCGATCAAGTCGTCCAGTGCGTTGAAACCGCCGGTTACCAATGCGATCTACGCCTGATAGCGCTCAACAGTTATGAAAATCGAGTATACCAAGTCGGGCTAGAGGACGCCGAGCCAGTGGTAGTGAAGTTCTACCGTGCAGAGCGCTGGAGCGATGCACAAATTCTGGAAGAACATGCTTTTACCGAAGAGCTGGCGGACCATGGACTCTCAGTGGTGCCTCCCACCCGGCAAAACGGCGCAACCTTGCATCATGCTCAGGGGTTTCGCTTCAGTGTGTTCCCCCGTCGCGGCGGACATGCACCGGAACTCGACAACCTAGATCACTTACTGGTGCTGGGGCGCACCCTGGGTCGAATTCACCGCGTAGGGGGTGCAAAGACCTTTCAGCATCGGATCAACATGACCACCGACACAGCCCTGCGTGAGGGGGCTGAATTTCTGTTACGAGAATTTGTCCCGAGCGATCTCCGACCAGCCTACGAGAGTTTAGTTGATCACTGCATCAATGCGGTTATCGATGCCCTTGGCAACTACGGTGCGGCTGATCGGCAACGTATCCATGGCGACTGCCACACCGGCAATATTCTTTGGCGCGACGATATCGCCCACTTTGTCGATCTTGATGATTGCCTATCGGGGCCCGTGATACAGGATCTTTGGATGTTCTTAAGTGGCGATCGTCAACAGCGGGAATTGCAGCTGGCCGAGTTAATCGAGGGCTACAGTGAGTTCAATGACTTCAATCCTAAACAGGTGGCATGGATTGAAGCACTGCGCACCCGCCGCATTATGTTGCACGCCCTATGGCTCGCCCGTCGCTGGGATGACCCGGCCTTCCCCAGAGCGTTCCCCTGGTTTCAACAGGGCCGATTTTGGTCAGACCATATATTAGAGCTGCGGGAGCAACTGAGTGCCATGCAGGAGGCGCCGCTGCGGTTACTCTGATTAATCCTGACCGCGCGCTCGAGGGTAGACGAGTGTTAGTAGCCAAAACCACAAACGGTTATTACCCAATAGCTGACGATCGACATGATCAAAAAACGCGGCGGCATTGACCGGATCGGCGAATAAATCCATGCGACTACGATAACCCTGACTGGGGTCTAACTGTTTGACGACCCTCGCAGGATTACCCGCCACCACCACATTGGCAGGCACATCCTTCGTCACCACCGCACCGGCGGCGACCACGCTATTTTCACCAATAGTGACACCCTTCAATACAGTGGCACGATCACCAACCCAGACGTTGTCGGCCAAATGTACTGGGGTCGGGGTCGGCGATCGATCAATACGGTCGTACAGCCCATGCCAATCAGAATCAGTGATGTAGCTACCGTTGGCTAGCATGACGCCATTCCCCAGCACAATTTCGTCACTTGCACTGATACGCGAACCCGGGCTCATCAAACAGCCATCGCCAATAACAATGCGACCGCTACCAAGCTCCCGTCCCCAAACCCCAATCTCAACCCTGTTACCGGGCTCTCCAACGGCGGTAAATGAGTGGCCTATCGTAATGTTGACCCCGGAAATACGGACATACCAAGGATTCATAATCATGGCATAAGGGCCTAATGACCGACATCGGGGCCGTAGGAACCAATCGGTGTAACCATCGCGACACTTAAGCCAGGTTTTTTTAACCCAGTAGGGCCTGAGATCTGCACGCATGGGGCATCCTTAGTGTTCTCAAACTACATAGCTATCATGTTGGGATGAGGCTGATTTGGTGTTAGTTGGGCAGAGCTGGGCAGGGTATCATCGCAACGTGAATCAACGCGCGCAAACAAACAAGGATGATGACCCAATACGAACCGATCAACGCGGTCCGCATCCCGATTTAGTGTCGGTGGTAAAGCGCCACACAGACAAGCCATGGCGCAAACCTATGCCAGCACATACGGCAAACGCAGCACAATCAGCCCTCGACTGGTGGCGTAGCCAGGGATCGGGGGCCCGTATTCTCGACTCCTTTTGTGGCACCGGTATGAGCACGGTACACCTCGCGCAAAAGGACCCAACGGGGCATATCATTGGTCTAGACAAATCGGCAGATCGTCTCAGTAAACACGACGCCGGCCCAGGCCAGTACCGGCTGCTGCGAGCTGAATGTGAACCCTTCTGGCGCTGCCTGGTCGATGCGCAGCAACAGCTAGATGCCCATTGGTTGCTATACCCCAATCCCTGGCCAAAAAGCCGGCATCTGAAGCGAAGAATTCATGGCCATCCGGGGTTTCCCCTGCTGTCGCTTCTAGGCGGCACCATTGAACTGCGCTCAAACTGGCGCATCTATGTTGAAGAGTTTGCGATTGCCTGTTCGCTCATCGGTATCGAGGGTCAATTAGAGCAACTTGCAATAACCGATGACTGGCAGCCAATGACACTGTTTGAACGTAAATACGCCGAAAGAGGTCAAGCGCTATGGCGCTTTCGCGGCCACAATCGGCACTAGAGCCACAAGGAGATCAAACCCATGGCGACCACACAGCCAGACCCTATCACTAAAGCCGATCAACCGGATCCCGTCTGGCAGCGGATCTGTAACGAAACGCGCATAGCTGCCGCCGATGAGCCCATTCTTGCCAGCTTCTTGCACGCCACCATCCTGCATCATGATGAGCTTGAATGTGCCTTGAGCTTCCACTTAGCGAATCAGCTTGATAGCCCCAGCGCGTCATCCATGATGCTGCGGGAGGTTTTTCTTGAGGTTTTCCGCACTGATGCCGTTATTCGTGGTGCGATTCGAGACGACCTTATCGCGGTACTAGAGCGGGACTCAGCATGCCATGAGTTGCAACTACCGTTCCTGTACTTCAAAGGCTTCCATGCGCTGCAAGTACATAGGGTGGCACATTGGCTTTGGCGTCAAGGGCGCTATGCCCTAGCCTTGTTTCTACAAAGCCGTATGTCACAAAAGTTTGCGGTCGACATTCATCCCGCAGCGCGTTTTGGGCATGGCATTCTGTTAGATCACGCCACGGGTTTAGTGGTCGGTGAAACCGCTGTAGTAGGCAACCAAGTGTCTATCTTGCAGGCGGTAACCTTGGGCGGTACTGGGAAAGAGGACGGTGATCGCCACCCCAAAATTGGAGACGGGGTGTTGATTAGTGCCGGCGCCAAAATTTTAGGCAACATCATCGTTGGTGAAGGTGCCAAGGTGGGCGCCGGCTCGGTGGTGTTGAGCGATGTGCCGCCGCACACCACCGTGGCAGGTGTACCGGCGCGGGTAGTGGGGCGACCCAGCAGCGACTCGCCAGCACTGGATATGGATCACGCACTGCCCGATGCTAACTGGTAGCCCCAGGCCCCTTAACAGAGAGAGGTATGGTTTACCGGGTGCTTTACCCGGAAACCATTGACCACAATAAGTCGATCAGCCGTGATAAGCGGGCGACAACTCGATGACCGCATCAACCATGGCCGACACGTGCTCGGGATTAACGCCCGGGGTAATACCGTGACCCAAATTGAAGACGTGGCCCGTACCGGAACCAAAGCTTTCCAAGATACCCGCAACCTCTGAACGAATGCGCTCAGGGTTGGCAAACAGCATAGCCGGATCCATATTCCCCTGCAGCGCCACTTTATCGCCTACACGGGCACGGGCTGCGCCAATGTCAGTCGTCCAATCGAGGCCCACCGCATCAGCGCCACAGTCGGCGATAGCTTCGAGCCACTGACCACCACCTTTGGTGAAGACAATAACAGGCACTCGTCGGCCATCCGCCTCGCGGGGTAATTGCTCAATAATGCGCTGCATGTAGCGCAGAGAAAACTCGCGGTAGCCGGCGTGACTCAGTGCACCACCCCATGTATCGAAAATTTGCACCGCCTGAGCGCCATGGGCTACCTGCGCAGATAAGTACAACGCAACAGATTCAGCCAGCTTTTCCAGTAACTGATGCATGACTGCAGGCTCGTTAAAAGCCAAGGCTTTGGTTTTGGCGAAATCTTTCGAGGAGCCACCTTCAATCATATAGGTCGCAAGGGTCCAAGGGCTGCCCGAGAAACCAATAAGAGGCACCGCGCCATCGAGTTCTTTGCGAATCAGCGCAACGGCATCCATCACATACTGCAATTCTGTTACCGCTCGCTGGGGCTCAATGGCCGAAACCTCTGCGGGACTCGAGATTGGGCGCTCAAAACGAGGACCCTCGCCCTCGGAAAAGTACAGGCCTAGTCCCATGGCATCGGGAATGGTAAGGATATCGGAGAACAGGATAGCTGCATCCATGGCATAGCGACGAAGCGGTTGCATCGTCACCTCGCAGGCCAACTCGGGATTGGTACACAATCCCATAAAACTACCCGCTTGCTGCCGAGTAGCTCGATACTCGGGCAAATAGCGCCCTGCCTGGCGCATCATCCACAGAGGAGTACGATCTACAGGTTCACGCAAAAGCGCGCGAAGAAAACGATCGTTTTTAAGCTCAGTCATAAAAAATCCTGTTTACACACCTAAGTAATCGAGAATGCCATCCGCAGCCTGACGGCCTTCCCAAATGGCTGTTACCACTAAATCAGAGCCGCGCACCATATCACCACCGGCAAAAACCTTGGGATTTCGCGTCTGGAATTTAAAGGTTTGATGCTCTGGAGCAATGACCCCCTGCCAATCATTCAATTCAATATCAATATCGGCAAACCAATCGGCAGGGCTTGGCTGGAATCCAAATGCCATAATGATGGCATCTGCTTCGATAACCGTTTCACTACCTGGAATGGGTTGCGGACGGCGACGGCCATCGGGGCCAGGCTCGCCAAGCTCAGTTTCAACCACTTTGATACCAATGGCCTCACCGAAATACTCAACCACTTCAATAGGCTGACGGTTGAACAGAAACTGCACGCCCTCTTCTTTAGCATTTTGGACCTCTTTGCGAGAGCCGGGCATATTTTGTTCGTCTCTACGATACACGCAGTACACGCGGTCGGCCTGCTGGCGTACAGCGGTGCGCACACAATCCATGGCCGTGTCACCGCCGCCAAGTACCACCACGGTTTTTTCTCGAAGGTCAATGTAATCGTCAAGCTCTTGGGGGTAACCCATCTTTTCATTGACGTTACCAATGAGATAGTCGAGGGCACGATAAACGCCGGGTAAATCTTCACCCGGGAAGCCGCCTTCCATGGCCTTGTAAGTACCCATACCGAGAAACACTGCATCATACTCAGCAAGCAGGGTGTCGATCTCGATATCGACGCCTATCTCCGTATTGAGTCGGAATTCAATACCCATGCCTTCGAACACTTCACGCCGGCGTTGCATGACCTGTTTCTCCAGTTTGAACTGGGGAATACCGAAAGTCAGAAGACCACCAATTTCAGGATAGCGATCAAACACCACCGCCTTCACCCCATTACGGGTCAAGACATCGGCACAACCCAAGCCCGCGGGGCCCGCACCAATAATCGCAACTTTTTTACCGGTATCGATCACGTGGGATAAGTCTGGGCGCCAACCCATAGCCAGAGCTGTATCGGTAATGTATTTCTCGGAATTACCGATCGTCACCGCACCAAAGCCATCATTTAGCGTACAGGCGCCCTCACAGAGCCTATCTTGGGGACAAACCCGCCCACACACCTCTGGCAAGGTATTGGTTTGATGACTTAGCTCAGCCGCTTCAAATAAGTTGCCCTCAGCCAGCAGCTTCAGCCAGTTGGGGATGTAGTTGTGAACAGGGCACTTCCACTCGCAATAGGGATTACCACACTCAAGGCAACGGTGTGATTGCTGCGCCGCCTGGCTCGAACTGAACGGATCATAAATCTCGACAAACGCTTCAGTTCGCGTCTCAAGATTCTTTTTGGGTGGATCTTGCCGTTCAACATCCAGGAACTGAAAAGTATTAGCTAAACGTTGACTCATAGTATTTCCCCCTTATCGGGCGGCGCTATCGGGGTAATGCCCCCAGAAAGCCCTTCCAATCGGCTCAATCGGTATCCCGTAAACGGGATAACAGTTGGTTAAAATCTGCAGCCTTTGGTTTCACCAACCAGAATCGACCGACATAGTCTTCGAAATTTTCCAACAGGTGCGCGCCCCAAGCCGAATCGGTTTCGGCGACAAACTCCCGAATATTGTCCTGCAAATGCTCACGATACGCTTCCATGGCCTCGCCACCGACCCGGTGAATCTCGACCAGCTCGCTGTTAAAGCGATCAATAAAACGTCGGTCCTGGTCCAGCACGTAGGCAAAGCCACCGGTCATACCGGCACCAAAGTTAACCCCCGTAGGGCCCAGCACGGTGATACAACCACCGGTCATGTACTCACAGCAATGATCGCCAGCGCCCTCGATAACAGCGAAAGCACCCGAGTTACGTACACCGAAGCGCTCACCGGCCACACCAGCGGCAAAAAGGCGGCCACCCGTAGCGCCATACAAGCAGGTATTGCCGATAATGGCCGTCTCCTGGCTCTTGAAAGTGGAATCCTTCGGCGGGTAGATGACTAACTTACCGCTTGCCATACCTTTGCCCACATAGTCGTTGGCATCACCCTCTAAATACATATGCAGACCACCGGCATTCCACACACCGAAACTCTGTCCCGCCGTACCCTGCAACTGCACCACAAGAGGGCTATCTTCCATACCCGTATTACCGTGGCGTTTTGCGATAGCGCCCGATAGACGCGCCCCAATAGAGCGGTCACAGTTAGTTATGCGGTAACTGTAACTGCCGCCGGTAGCACCTTCGATCGCCGGCAGCATATTCGCCAACATTTGATTGGCTTTCTCTGCGGTATCAAATGGATCGTTGCTAGCAACCTGACAGTACTGTGGTTGGTCGGTAGCGGTGGGATCTACCCATAGGATGGGCTCCAGATCGAGGGCCGCCTGCTTATCGGTATTGCCTGGTAACCGCTTGAGCAAGTCCGTACGGCCAATCAAGTCTTGGAGTCGGCTGACGCCCAGCTTGGCAAGCCATTCGCGGGTTTCAGTGGCCACAAACGTAAAGAAATTCACCACACGATCGACGTCCCCCACAAAATGCTGCTCCCGTAACACAGCATTCTGGGTGGCCACACCCGTGGCACAGTTGTTGAGATGGCAAATGCGCAGGTATTTACAACCCATTGCTACCATGGGCGCAGTGCCAAAGCCAAAGCTTTCAGCACCGAGTATCGCAGCCTTGACCACATCGAGACCCGTCTTCATGCCCCCGTCAGCCTGCAAGCGAATCTTGCCGCGTAGACGATTACCCCGCAGGGTTTGTTGTACCTCGGCTAGACCCAGCTCCCAAGGTGAACCGGCGTAACGTATTGATGTGATGGGACTTGCTGCGGTGCCGCCATCATAGCCCGATATCGTAATGAGGTCGGCGTAGGCCTTAGCAACGCCTGCAGCGATGGTGCCAACACCAGGCTCTGATACAAGTTTCACCGACACTAGGGCATCGGGGTTCACTTCCTTCAAATCAAAAATGAGCTGGGCCAAATCTTCGATCGAGTAAATGTCATGATGGGGCGGCGGTGAAATCAAGGTCACCCCTGGCACCGAGTAGCGCAAGCGAGCAATCAGATCATTCACTTTGCCACCGGGTAGCTGACCACCCTCTCCTGGTTTTGCCCCCTGAGCCACCTTAATCTGCAGCACCTCGGCATTCACCAGATAATGGGGCGTCACTCCAAAACGACCTGAGGCAATTTGTTTGATTTTAGACACTCGATTAGTGCCGTAGCGGGCGGGATCTTCACCACCCTCCCCTGAGTTTGAGCGCGCACCAATGCGATTCATGCCCATTGCCAATGCTTCGTGGGCTTCGGGTGACAAGGCGCCCAAAGACATGCCAGCAGAATCGAATCTTTTGAGGACATCCTCCATAGGCTCCACCTCATCGAGATCGATGCCCTGCTCAGGAAGATCTAAGACGAGCAAATCGCGCAGAGCCGCGACGGGCCGCTCATTACACAGTTTTGAGTAAACCTGCCAATCTCGATACTCCCCGCTAACAACCGCCTGCTGTAAAGACATGACCACGTCGGGGTTATAAGCGTGATACTCGCCGCCGTGAACAAACTTCAACAAGCCACCCTGCTCCAGGGTTTTGCGTCGGGATCGAGCGCGCGCAGCTACTGTCCACATATCGCGTTCTAGTTCGGCGAAGCCGGCACCGGCGATGCGTGAGGCAACCCCTGTGAAAGCAACATCGACCACTTCTTGGGCCAAGCCAACCGCTTCGAAGAGTTGTGCACCGCGGTAGGAATTTACGGCAGAGATGCCCATTTTGGACATAATCTTCAGCAGACCCTTATTAATACCCTTGCGGTAATTCTTGTAACACTGACTGGGATCACCTAGCAGCTCCCCAGAGCGCAGCTGATCCTCGAGTACGCTGTAAGCAAGATAGGGGTAGACAGCAGTTGCACCGAAACCTAGCAGACACGCAAATTGGTGCGAATCCCGAGCGCTGGCTGTTTCAATAATTAGGTTGGCATCGGCACGTAAACCGGTTCGAATAAGGTGATGATGTACAGCACCGGTGGCCAGCAAACTGTGAATAGGCAGCCGAGCGCTGGCAATATTACGATCTGACAGCACCAACAGTGTTGCACCCTCACGTACTGCCGACTCAGCGCTTAGGCACAAGCCTTCAACCGCAGCGCGCAGATTGCCATGCTCAGGATCGTAAGTCGCGTCGATGTCGGCGACCTCGAGACCAACATCTTGGGTGTTGATAAGGGTATTAAATTTGCCCTGAGACAACACGGGCGACGTCAAACTAACCCGCTTAGCGTGATCTTCTGACTCGACGAAGATGTTACCTTCGCCGCCCAAGTCGACCTCGAGGGACATCACAATCGACTCTCTTAACGGGTCGATAGGCGGATTGGTCACCTGAGCAAATTTCTGGCGGAAAAAGTCGTAGAGCGAGCGCTCTTTCGCCGACAGCACCGCCATGGGTGTGTCGTCACCCATGGAACCTACCGCCTCGTTGCCCGACTCCGCCAGCGGCCGCAAAACCTGATCGCGCTCCTCAAAGCTGACCTGAAACATCTTTTGATACAGATCTAGCTCATCCTCGGGGATACCCGGGGCAATCTCACCGGCAAATCGACCCACCACATGCCGCGCATGCTTGCGTAACCAGTGTTTATAAGGGCGACGCTGCTTCAACAGGGTATCGATATCGTCGGTGTGCAGTACTTTGCCTTCCTGGGTGTCGACAACCAGAATTTGACCAGGGCCAACTCGGCCTTTAGCCACCACATCAGCAGTCTCGTAAGCATAGGTACCGATTTCGGAGGCCAAGGTGATAAACCCGTCTCGGGTAGTGACCCAACGTGCCGGCCGCAGTCCGTTGCGATCAAGAATGCAGGCAGCGTATCGACCGTCGGTAACCACAATGCCAGCGGGGCCATCCCATGGCTCCATATGCATCGAGTGGTATTGGTAGAAGGCTTTCAAATCGGGGTCCATACCCTCGATGTTTTGCCAGGCCGGCGGCACTAACATGCGCAGCGCACGGGGTAATTCGACGCCACCTGTTGTCATCAACTCAAGCATATTATCGAGACTCGACGAGTCCGAGCCTGATGTGTTGACCAGCGGCGTGACCGATTGCAAATCGGGCAGCAGTGGCGATGCTAATTTTGGCGTGCGCGCACGAGACCAGTTACGGTTGCCTTCAATGGTATTGATTTCACCATTGTGAGCCAGCATACGAAACGGCTGTGCCAAGGGCCATCGGGGCAATGTGTTGGTTGAAAATCGCTGGTGAAATACACAAATGCCTGTTTCAAGGCTGGAGTCATTAAGATCCGGGTAGAAATGCGCCAGATCTGCGGGCATGACCAACCCTTTATAGGAAACGACCTGATCAGACAGACTGCAGATGTAAAAGTCGGGATCAGCCGCCATGGCAATTTCTGCCTGTCGGCGCGCCATGAATAGCTTGCCGGCTAATTGGGCATGATCGAAATCATCGGCAGCAATAAAAATTTGTTCAATCTGAGGCAGTTGGTCGAGGGCAATTTCGCCACAGACGTCGGGTGCTGTGGGCACAACACGCCAGCCCACGGTCTTTAGACCATTGGCTTCAAGGCTACGTTCCAGCGACAGACGGGCTTGATCCTGACGGGATTTCTCTGGCGCCATAAAAACCATGCCCACCGCATAGTGTTCGCCCAACTCCGTATCGAAGGTTTGGCGGGCTACCTGGCGCATAAAGGCATCGGGCATCTGCAAAAGCAGACCACAACCATCGCCGGTCTTGCCGTCTGCGGCGATACCGCCGCGGTGGGTCATGCAGGTCAGTGACTCAATGGCTGTTTGTAGCAACTTGTGGCTCTGCTGCCCTTGAATGTGGGCAATCAGACCAAAACCGCAGTTATCCCGAAATTCTTCGGGGCGGTAGAGGCCCTGCGGGCGGGTCGGGGTAGGGGCACCGACGCCCGTTACAGCACGTTGATTCATAATCGATCACACTCTTATCGATGGCGCATTGCGCCTCGGGGACAAACCCTACACAAAGGGTCAAGTCAAAAGGCCGGCCATTTTACACATCGCTGAACTAGCGGACAATTGGTCACTTTTTGACCAGCCCATAGCCTTACTTCATCGGCCGATTGCCCGCTCGATGTCGTCGCGGCTGACGTCCGACGTAATCACTGCTCGACCCAAATTAGACAACAGTACGTAGCGTATCTGGCCACGATTCACTTTCTTGTCGAGGCTCATGGCCCGTAAAAAACTATCCGCATCCATGTCAGCGGGGGCTTCCACAGGCAGCCGAAAGCATTTCAGTAAGCGCTCTAGCGCGTCGACCATGGCTGCATCGAGATTTCCTTTGGCATGAGAGATCCGAGCAGCCATCAACATACCGCAGGCAACCGCTTCACCATGCAGCCAATTACCATAGCCTTGAACGTGCTCTATGGCATGACCAAAGGTATGCCCAAAATTAAGAATAGCGCGTAAGCCACCCTCGCGCTCGTCGGTTGCAACAACATCCGCTTTAATAGCGCAGCTACGCTCAATAGCATACGTCAGGGCATCGGGATCACGGTCAGCCAGGGCGCCCGCGGCGTCGATGATCCATTGAAAAAATGGGGCATCGTTGATCAGACCGTACTTGATGACCTCTGCCATGCCAGCCGCAAACTCGCGTTCGGGCAGGCTTTGGAGCGTATTGATATCAATAATGACCCCAAGAGGCTGATGGAAAGCCCCAATCATATTTTTACCAAGACTGTGATTCACACCTGTCTTACCGCCGACAGAGGAATCAACTTGTGCCAATAACGTGGTGGGCACTTGTAAAAAGTCGACGCCACGCTGGTAACACGCAGCTGCAAAACCGGTCATATCACCAATGACACCGCCGCCAAGCGCCACGAATACACTTCGCCGCTCATGATGGCCACGTAGTGCCGCAGTCATAATCGTAGCTAGCGTATCAAGGGTTTTGTGCTGCTCACCATCGGGCAGCAAGAGCTCGGTTACCCGCCGATCGCGACCCAATGCTTTATGCAGCGTATCGAGGTAAAGTGGTGCAACCATGTCGTTAGTGACCACCATCACGGGACGCTCCCCGATAAGCGAAGTCACCAAGTCGGCGTTCGATAACAGGCCAGTACCAATGTGAATTGGATAGCCTCGGTCACGGGAATCCGGCGGTAACGCTACGTGTAAAGTAGTCTGGCACGACGACATGACAACTCCTAGAAAAAGTCGCGACGATCAATAAAGCGGTTTAAGCGAGCTCGCTGATAATCTTGTCGGCGAGCACTGACGCCGACTTATTGTCGGTGGGTAAGACCAAATCTGCTACCTCTCGATACAGAGGATCACGAATTTCCATGAGCTGGCCCAAGACCTGAGATCGATTTTTCCCAGCCAGCAGGGGCCTATTGCGATCTTTACCTGTACGTCTTGTTTGCTCACGCAAGCTCGCGTTGAGGTAAACAACATAACCATAATTACGCAGTAAATTGCGGTTCTGCTCACGTATAATGACCCCGCCCCCGGTAGCAAGGACCAGTGGCAGTCGGGTAACAAGGTCGGCGATCACATCGCTCTCGCGTTTGCGAAAACCATCCTCGCCCTCAATTTCAAAAATCCAGGGTATATCCGCCCCGGTACGTCGCTCAATTTCACCGTCACTATCGATGAAGGCAACCTCGAGACGTTCGGCCAGAATACGCCCCACCGTCGACTTGCCGGCCCCCATGGGACCAACCAAAAAAATACGCTGGTGGCTTTTCACTCAAAAAACCGAACAATTAGTCGAGTAACGCCTCGGACAGTATCCGGGGGGTAATAAAAATAAGGGTCTCGCTCTTACTCTGTTTATTGGCTGAACTCTTAAACAGGGTTCCCACATAGGGGATATCCCCCAACAACGGCACTTTACGTACTTGGGTGAGTTCCTCGTTACGGAATACGCCGCCCAACACTACCGTTTCGCCATTGCCGACCAGCACCTGGGTGGTGAGTTCGGTCGTATTAATGGTGGGAATGAGCCCACCGTTACCGCTGGGTACTAAATCACCCACAGAGTCCTGGTTAATGACCAAGTCCAATAAAATCCGGTCATCAGGGGTAATGTTGGGTGTCACATCTAATTTCAGCACTGCCTCCTTAAAGGCTGTGGTGGTAGCACCCGATGCG
The DNA here is from genome assembly GCA_965656775.1 of Luminiphilus sp. Classification (GTDB taxonomy): domain Bacteria; phylum Pseudomonadota; class Gammaproteobacteria; order Pseudomonadales; family Halieaceae; genus Luminiphilus. The sequence continues at coordinate 6,864 of CBFHMA010000018.1, read as the reverse complement.
GCGCCCTCTTGATAGGGAATTTCGGTACCCGACTTGATACTTGCCTGCTGCTTGTCACCAGTAATCACTTTGGGCTGGCTGACCACCTCCCCTTGACCCGACGCTTCCAGCGCGGACAGCTCAGCTGTGAGAAACAGGTCATCGGAGGTAAAGCCGACCGCAAACCCACTGGTTGCCGTTGAAATGCCAAGATCGACCAGAGCGGCACCGAGCCCTGGTTGTAAACCTGCTGCGCCGCCGGCAGCCCCCGCTGCGCCACCTGCGACGCCGCCTTGGGCCGGGAATGATAATGTCGGTGTCTGCCCATTAATAATATCTTGGTTGAGTGACACGACTTGCTCGCGGCTACCCGATACCGA
>CBFHMA010000018.1:4864-6406 GCA_965656775.1 Luminiphilus sp. | reverse complement strand
GAATGATAATGTCGGTGTCTGCCCATTAATAATATCTTGGTTGAGTGACACGACTTGCTCGCGGCTACCCGATACCGAGGTAATACCGTCTGCATTCTGATTGATGTAGCCACCACCCCACTCGATACCCAATTCCTCATCGAGGTTGGTGTTCGCAATCACGATACGAGCTTCAATCATGACCTGGCGGATAGGAACATCGACCCGCTCAACCAGCGCCTGAATTTCTGCCAACTTGGCAGCGGTATCAGTGACAATAATTGCGTTGGTGCGCTCATCAACTACTACCGAACCTCGATCGGAAATCAGCGAGCCTCCCTCTTCAGAGCCGGCCTCGAAGAGCTGCACCACATCGGCTGCTTTGGCATAACGAATGCGCAAGAACTCAGAGCGCAGGGGTGCAAGCTCGGCAATTTGCTTGTTCGATTCAATTTCCTGTCGCTCCCGCTCAGCGATCTCATTCGCGGGGGCAACCATCAGCACGTTGCCAATTTGACGGCTATCGAGCCCTTTGGTTTTTAGCACTAAATCGAGCGCTTGGTCCCAGGGTACGTTTTGTAGGCGCAGGGTGATGCCACCGGTCACGGTATCGGATGCCACCAGATTGAGTTCTGTAAAATCGGCTATTAACTGAAGTACCGCGCGAACTTCAATATTCTGGAAGTTGAGCGAGATGCGGTCACCCACGTAATTAAACTCATTCAGCCGCTCTTCTTTCTCTTCCTCGGTGAGCGGTTTAACACTTAACACGTACTGATTGCCGGTCTGATAAGCGAGGTAATCGAACTGCCCCGTAGCACGTAGCAGTAGCCGGGTGCCCCGCTCTGTAGTGGTGACCTCGACGTTATTGACCGGTGTAGCAAAATCGGTGACATCAAAGCGTCGCAGCAGTGACTCGGGTACACCCGTGTCTAAAAACTCCACGTTGATGTTGCCGCCGGCAGAGAACACGTTGACGTCGACAGAGGGGTTGCTTAACTCAAGAATCAATTGCCCCTCGCCGTCCTCCGAGCGCCTGAACTGGAGATCGGTCAACTGCGATTGAACATCAACAACCCGATTGATTTGTTGCTCCAGCACCCCTTCAGTGGCAGCACGCTTAATGTACTCGCCGCTGCTATCTTGACCCACCTGCAGGATGAGCTCATTTCCGCTCACCACAGTCTCGTAAGGCAGTAACTTGATGAGATTGAGCACCATACGGGTGCGGTCACCTGCTTCAAGCACCAATACACCGGTCGCATTCCCGTAAGGCAGGGAATAACGCTTGCGCTCAAGGGCACTCTTGGTGCCTGGAAAATCGATAGCAATTCGTGCCGGATCCTCAATGGTATAAGCGGCCATGTCAGCTGGAGGTGCCTCGTTGAAGCGCAATCGAACCTCAAACTTGCTCCCTGGTTGGGAGCTGAATGTGATGTCTTCAATAGTGGGGGCGGCGACAACAGGCAGCGCCAGTAGCAACGACAGCCATAGTCCGGCTTGACGCAGCCGCAACAGAGTGTTCATTCGGACGTTCTCCATTAACTCAGTTCTCCGGCTCAT
>CBFHMA010000018.1:3425-4765 GCA_965656775.1 Luminiphilus sp. | reverse complement strand
GGTGCCGTCAGCTCAAGGGTTCGAGGTCGCTCGACCCAACCATCGGCCGTGCCATCGGACACAATTTCCACCACCGCCACGAAGGTCGTACCCATGTCGACGATACGACCATGATCACGCCCTAGAAAGTTACCTACCTGAACCCGGTGAATACCGCCCTCAGGGTCTCTGATCAGCGTCCAAATTTGGTTATCGCGCTCTAGACGACCCACCATTTGGAGCGAATCAAGGGTGAATTGCTCCAGGAATTCTTTGCTCCGATTCAAATCAGGACGTACCGCTGAGCGAGTATTGAGCTGTCGTACTTCGCGCACTTCTACCGGCCGGTCGAAGGGGCTCCGCATGGTTGTCGCCGCATAGGCAAACGCTTCGTAGGCTTTAAACGCGGGTATCGGCTCAATAACACCGCCTGGACGCGCGCGCTTCTCTTCCATGAACGCATCAAGATCGGACATATCCTCAGAGGCACAACCGACCAGAGCCACCAACATGAGAGCGACTGCCGCGGATCGGATCGGCGTGAAGGTGTCCGCAGCCTTAACCATCGTTGCCTCCATCGCGGTAACGATAGGTTTTAGCCAATATATTCATTTTCAACATGTTCGTGGCGTTACCCTCTGCCACAATCTCAAAATCGTGAAGCGTCACAATTCTAGGCAGACCCGCCATACCCGATACGAAGGCGCCTAAATCATGGTAGGAACCCACCGCATTTATTTGGATGGGCAGTTCCACATAAAACTCCTGTGGCCGCTCCTCGAGTAAATCGATGGTGTTAATGGTGAGACCATTCAGCTCACCCTTGTTAGTGATGTCCTCAAGTAGGCCCGGCACTTCCGTATCGCTGGGTAATTGGCTCACGAGAGCGCCAAAGCTTTCTTCCATTTCGACCATTTGTCGTTCATAGGCCTGTAAATTAGCCGCTTCAAAGGCTTTCTTCTCGAAATCACGTTTCAGGGTGATTTCAAGCTGTTCGGCGTTGGCCAAGGCAGTTTGCAAACCCTCGACATGGTAGTAGTAACCAGCAGCCATCACTAACAGGAACAGCAATGCAGCGGTGACAACTTTGACCGCAGGGGGCCAGCTGCCGATGTTCTCAAAATCAAGGTCAGCGAGGTCGAACTCGTTGAGGGATTTCAATGTGTCAGCTAGCGCCATAGTCAACCCTCCTCGTCCGGTTCAGGCAACTGAATAGCAATGGTGAGATTGAACGTGGTTGCCTGCAGGCCATACTCGGGCGCTGCGCGCACCGCATCGAGATTAGGCTCCTCGAGCCAGTCTGAGGCATCCAGCTGACGCATTAAGCTCGATACGCGGTTGTTGGATTCCGCCACACCTTT
>CBFHMA010000018.1:0-3326 GCA_965656775.1 Luminiphilus sp. | reverse complement strand
GGGCTCCTCGAGCCAGTCTGAGGCATCCAGCTGACGCATTAAGCTCGATACGCGGTTGTTGGATTCCGCCACACCTTTGATCGCGATCTTACCCCCGCGAGTGGTGAGTTGAGTGTAGAAAACCCCGTCCGGTACGGTGCGCACAAGCTGGTCCATCACTCGCACAATAATTGGACGATTACCTTGTAACTCCTGAATAACCCGCATTCGGTCGATAAGTTGGCTGCGCTTTTTCTGCAAATCACGAATTTCAGCCACCTGCCGGTCAAGTTGCACGATATTTTGCTGCAGGTATTGGTTACGGGCCTGCTGCCGGTTGATATCTGAGCGCGTCAGCTGATCCATGGCCATCAACGTCAGCACGGCAAGGGCAGTCACTACGCCCAAAGCGGTTAAGAACTCCACTTTTCGCTCGGCGCGGAGCTCCTCGCGCCAGGGCAATAAATTAATCTTGGCCATTAATCGAAGCTCCGCAAAGCCAGACCACAGGCGATCATCATGGCGGGGGCGTCGCTGTTAAGTGCCACGGCATTAACCCGGGTTCCAATGGTCATTTCCGCAAACGGATTGGCGACACTCACCGGACTGCCTAGTCGTTCAGCAACCAGTCCCGACAAGCCATCCATGGCTGCTACACCGCCGGCGAGGAAAATGTGATCTACGCCATTGAAGTCGCTACTGGAAAAGAAAAATTGGAGCGAGCGCGCAACCTGCTGCACCACAGCTTCTCGGAACGGGTTAAGCAAATCCGTTTCGTAATCGTCGGGTAAGCCACCTTGTTTTTTGGCCAACCCCGCCTCTTCTAGGGGCAAACCATAGCGGCGCATAATTTCATCGGTTAGTTGCTTGCCACCAAAAAACTGCTCTCGGGTGTAGACGGTTTTACCCCTATGCAGTACCGATAAAGTCGTCATAGTGGCGCCAATATCAACAATCGCAACGGTCGCCCGGTCGTCGATATCGGCCTGAGGTTTGACCAGCTCAAACGCCCGCTCCATAGCGTAGGCTTCAACGTCCATAATTCTCGGTACTAGGTCAGCCGCTTCAAGGGCATCAACCCGAGCATCTATGGTTTCACGTCGGCAAGCAGCGAGCAGGACATCGACCATGTCGGTCCGTCCGGCGGTAGCGCCCTGTACTTCAAAATCGAGCGCCACTTCGTCGAGCGGGTAGGGAATATATTGGTCTGCTTCGAAGGTTAGCTGGGTTTCCAAGTCTTCGTCGTTGAGACCGGCGGGCATCGCTAATACTTTCGTAATCACCGAGGATCCTGCAACCGCAGACACCACATGCTTATTCTTGGTGCGCGCCTGACCATGGACACTGCGAATGGCAGCGGCCACCTCGTCGATATTATTGACAGCCTTCTCGACTACAGCGTCTTGGGGTAAAGACGACACAGCATAAGCTTCGACCCGGAAACGATGTCCCACTCGCGTGAGCTCAATAAGCTTGACCGTGGTCGAGCTAATATCAATACCCAGCATCTGTGGTCGTTTTCGTTTACCTAACAGGCCAAACACGGCGCGCCCCTGATTGATCCTTATACAAGCTCTATAGCCCTTACGGTGACGTCAGCGGCTATACTACGTCTTTCTAACGCCGTTATTGCAACATAAGTACCGAAAAAGGTCACTTTGACGCAGTATTTTTACGCGCAGACGACGACAATCCCCTCTAGGCTGTAGAGCCAGTCCGCAACCTACTACCCCGGGAGACGTTAGTTGCGATATGCCCGAACATTACTGATCGCTGCTCTCATTACGAGTTGCGCCGCTATTTGGTGGTTTGCGGGTCTTTACTTATACCTCAGTCCAAACCTGCCAGAAGCGGAAACCTTAAGGGACGTGCGGCTCAAAACACCGTTACGCATTCTGAGTGAAGATGGCAAACTCATGGGCCAGTTTGGCGAGGAAAAGCGCCAGCCCCTTCAGTTTAACGAGATCCCCAAACACTTCGTTGACGCTCTGCTGGCGGCTGAAGATGACCAGTTTTTTGAGCATGGGGGTGTTGATTTACTGGGTTTAGGGCGGGCCGTTGCGGAGCTAGTCACCACCGGCCAGAAACGCTCGGGCGGCAGCACACTGACCATGCAAGTAGCGAGAAATTATTTTCTTTCGCTGGAGCGCACATTTTTACGCAAATTCAACGAAATACTGTTATCCCTCGAAATTGAACGGGCACTCACCAAGCAAGAAATTTTTGAACTCTATGTCAACCGTGTGTTCCTTGGTCATCGCTCCTACGGCTTCGAGGCAGCAGCGCAAACTTACTATGGCAAGTCACTGAAAGATTTGAACCTGGCGCAGCTAGCGATGCTCGCAGGTGTACCAAAAGCACCCTCTAACAATAATCCCCTGAGTAACCCCGAGGCCGGCAAAGACCGCCGCAACTGGATTCTTGGGCGAATGGCAAAACTGGGATTCATATCGAGCGTCGAAAAGAATGCAGCCATGGCCGAGCCCGTTACAGCGGCATATCACGGCCTTCTAGTCGAGGTTGAAGCGGACTATGTGTCGGAAATGGTCCGCCAGGAAATGCTGACGCTGTTCGGCAACAGCGCCTACAGTGACGGCTATGTTGTCCGCACCACCGTTGTCGCAGAGTTCCAAGAAGCAGCCCGCGACGCCCTGGTGAATGGCTTAAAAACCTATGACCGGCGCCATGGCTGGCGAGGCCCAGAACAGCGACTACCACCCAAGGATGACGAGAACCCACAAGAACGCCTAGAACGATGGCTGGATGCCCTTAATAACATGCCCATCATTGCAGGGCTGCCACCCGCCATTGTCACTGGGGTCGATCTTCAGGGCGCCAATGTTATTGATAAATCGGGCGAGCTACGGCGTCTAAATTGGCAAAACGACCTATCAAAAGTTCGCCGTTATCAAACCGAGAATCTCACCGCACCGGTCTCTCGAGCCGACGAACTGCTGGCCGTTGGGGACATGGTGCGTATAGAGCGCCGCAGTGACCAATGGCGGTTAGCACAGGTACCGCGTGCACAAGCCGCGCTGGTATCGATTGATGCTAAGACCGGCGCCATCAGGGCTTTATCGGGTGGCATGGGTTTCGAATTATCCAAGTTCAACCGCGCCACACAGGCACGACGTCAACCCGGGTCAAATTTCAAACCTTTTTTATACGCGGCAGCACTCGAGTCGGGTATCACCCCTGCCACGCTCATCAATGATGCTCCAATCGTGCTGGATGACTTATCAGATGACGAAATTTGGCGTCCCGAGAACGACAGTGGTCGGTTTTACGGCCCTACCCGTTTGCGGGATGCACTCACTTTTTCACGGAACTTGGTTTCAATTCGCGTG
>CBFHMA010000017.1:20483-20830 GCA_965656775.1 Luminiphilus sp. | reverse complement strand
AACATACCAAGTCTCTGCGTCAAAGGTACCCTCTACGCCGTTACCTTCAGTGGTGTAGTCAGAGAATCGATAGCCTGCAGACACGCCAAGCTCTTCAACAAGAGTTTTACCCGTCACGATGGGTAGCGACATTTCTGCAAAGACTTCTTCAACCTCGATTTTACCGCCAATGGGGAGTGTTGCACCGCCTGTACCTGTTAGGCCTTGACCAGCAGGGATCTGAGAAATATCGTCAGCAATACGATTCAACTCGTCTTCACGATATTCGACACCGATCAGTCCTGACAACCCAGCATCCGCCCAGGGAAGCTTCGCACCATAATTCGTTAAATCACCCTCGACCGTAC
>CBFHMA010000017.1:0-20473 GCA_965656775.1 Luminiphilus sp. | reverse complement strand
TCAGTGTCACCCGTGACTATGCCAACACCTTGAACAAACTCAGCTTGCTCAGCCGTAACCGCCGTAGAGCCGTCTGCGCCTCGCTCAAAGATATTCCAAGGTACACAACCCCCGCTTGAGTCACGGCATACCGGATTACCCGATCCATCATCAACGATGAACAGGGCTTGTTGGACGCGATTGAAATTCAAGTCACGCTGCGAGATACGGGTTCCCTCGGTGCCTGAATACTGCGCGAAGACGTCGAATGCGAAGTCTTCGTTTATGTCCCCGCGGAATCCAAAGACCGCGCGCCAAGAGCTATTTTCAAACGTGCTAATGCGCGGACCACCCTCTACGTTCCTGTGAGAGTTAATGAACTGAACGTCCGCTGTCTCACCAGCGGCAAGAATGTCATTACAACTAACGAAGGAACCATCCTCGTCAAATCGACCAGTAACGTCTGCAAACGTGAACTCACCGCTGCCGTCAGGACCACGACCGGCTTGCAACAAGGGGTTGTCACAATTGGTCTCGAAGGCACGGTTAAATGAAGCTGACTCAGCAATTTGCGCCACAGTCTTGTTGTTCATGTACGAGGTTTCGAAATATGCCTCAAGGTCGTCTGTGATTTCGTAATGACCACTCGAACCCAAGTTCCAACGCTCTACAGGCCTTTGGTAATGATTTACTGCACCGAAGTTATAAAACTCGTTGGAGGCCCCTGTAAATGGCGTAAGTGTTCCGTCCTCTTGTTGAAATAGTAGAGGTGCGCCATTCCCAATTGTGCCATTGAAGCGACGGAAGTTAGAGGAACCTGCACAGAATACGTCATCAGTTCCGGCAATCGTACACGCGCCCGTATCTCGGTCACCACCGATCATAGACTCTTGATCTTCATAAGAGCCATACAAAGTCACGTTGCCCCGACCATCACTGCTGTTAACACCCATGATGAGTGACATGAGCTTACCTTCTCCGGAGGTGTTGCTACCCGGGTTGTTGAGGTCGGCATCTGCTAACAACTGGCCCATGTAATCATTGTCATTAGCGTTGTAGTTACTAGCGTACTGGTAGTCGAACTCAAAACCTTCGAAGTCTTTCTTGGTTACAAAGTTGACCACACCAGCGACAGCGTCAGAGCCGTAAACAGCCGAAGCTCCTGAGGTCACCACGTCCACACGCTCAACCAAACGGGCAGGGACCATGTCAACGTTGGCTGCGGAGGAGAATGGGCTACCAAATGGAAGGCGTTTGCCGTTTATCAACACGAGTGTTCGTTCCGCACCTAATCCACGGAGGTTAAGGGTGGATGTTCCGGTGGCACCGTTGGCTACCTCGGTCGTTTGCGAGACGAATACATTGGGTAGAATGTTCACCACGTCTTCGATGCGGGTCACACCGCGAGCGTTAATCTCTTCTGCGCCAATCTGTAATAGTGGGACGGACGAAGTAACGTTGGATTTAGTGAGTCGCGAACCCGTAATCACCACCTCTTCGAGGCCCTCAGCGGTCTCTTGTGCTAAAACAAATTGCGGAGCAGATGCTCCGACTAGGGATGCTACCGCGGCACTCAGAATGCGCTTTCTTTGTGGAGTCATGAAATAACCTCGCCGTTTGTGGGAAATATGCATGTCGTAAGGCACTACAACTTTAGTATTGCCAGCCTGGGACTGTAAGCTAATTTAAGCGCTGAGAGTGAGGGATCTCCAGAAAAGTGTGTACTATTTCCTTTAATTACATGAAAGTTTCGTGAACTTTTTGCCCGCAGATGAGTCCCGATAACGCGCTGCTTGGGTTACGCTCGAATGCCCGGTGCAGGATACAACCTCATGCATTCTAAGGTTGCGTATGGCGTCATTTAACGCGGGTCACCAATACAGATTTACCCGTGTCGACAACTGTCATTTCCCAGCCGCCGAACCAATTTTGTTCGAACCGAACAACCTTCTTTGTTCCTGTATGTCGATAGAATCCGCTTGATCGTTGACGCCACACCTGACCGTTATCCAGAGAAAATCGGGTTTCACCTGACCATCCTGTGAAGTCTCCCTTTAGGGTGGCCTCAAAAGCACCATTGCTGACTTCAGCGCTGTGCACAGCCGAGCGCACGCGGGCTAGTTCGCGCGCCACTCTACGCTCGACCTCCTCCGTAATGACTGCCTCTCGCGCGACGGCCTCCTCTTTGGTCAATACGGTTGAAGGAGTTGTAACTGAAGGCAGGTTATCCTTTTTCGCTGCTACAGGCACCACTTGGGTCATAATTGAAGCGGGGATAAGGAATCGCGTTCGCAGCCATCTGTCCAAATAGTCCATTTGCTCGGGAGTCAGGTTTTCCAAACCTGCCTCGAGTTGCTCAGCACTCGTCATTTCATTCTTTAACCCTTGAAACTGCGCTGCGTCATGACTGGGTTCAGCTACAGAAATGGGCACCATCAGGCAGGAGGCCAGAACGACGACCGGAACTTTAGCTGTCGCTGTATCTATCAACTTCATCAGGTTATCTCCCACCGGTCGCAATTGCGATTGAAGCTGAATACCCCGATCAGAACAACACCCTGCATCGCAACGTACCTTCAATATTTCTAAGCTGACTAAGCGCAAGCTCCGAGTACTCCGAGTCAACATCAATCACAACGTACCCAATATTGTTGTGGGTCTGCAGATATTGAGCGCAAATGTTGATGCCGCCTTCTGAGAACACCCTGTTAATGCGACTCATGACCCCGGGCACGTTACGATGCACGTGCAGCAGCCGGTGTTGATTTTCGTGCTCGGGCAACGCCACCTCGGGGAAGTTAACCGCCGATAACGTGGTGCCGTTGTCACTGTAGCGCGCCAGTTTTTCTGCCACTTCAATGCCGATATTTTGCTGAGCTTCCATGGTGCTGCCACCAATGTGAGGAGTGAGTATCGCTCGGTCGATACCCCGCAACGGTGACTCGAACTCATCATGATTGGTTCGTGGCTCAATCGGAAAGACATCAATGGCGGCCCCCGATAGCTGGCCCGAGTTGAGTGCGGCAGCTAGCGGTTCAATGTCAACCACATTACCCCGAGAGGCATTGATAAGTATGGCACCGGCCTTCATGGTGGCTAATTCTTGAGTACCGATCATATTTTCGGTACCGGGAAGCTGTGGCACATGCAGCGTGACGACGTCAGCCCGGCCCAGCAACTCATTTAAGCTGGCGATCTGCCGCGCATTGCCCATGGGCAGCTTAGTGACGACATCGTAGAACTCTACGACCATCCCCAAGCTCTCGGCAATCACACCCAGCTGCATGCCAATGTTGCCGTAACCCACAATACCCAGGGTCTTACCCCGTATCTCAAAGGCATTAGACGCGGTCTTCATCCACTCCCCGCGGTGGGCGGCGGCATTTTTTTCAGGAATACCCCTGAGCAACAGAATTGCCTCGGCAATAACGAGCTCTGCTACCGAGCGGGTATTGGAGTAGGGTGCATTAAATACGGGTATACCGCGCACCCCCGCGGCCTGAAGATCGACCTGATTGGTTCCGATACAGAAACAGCCAACCGCTACCAATCGCCGGGCCACCTCAAAGACTTCTTCAGTGAGCTGAGTGCGCGAGCGAATTCCAACAAAGTGGGCATCGGCTATCTCTTCTAGCAATTGCTCTTGGGGCAAAGAACCCGCATGGGTCACTATGTTGTGGTAACCGGCAGTGGCGAGGGTGGTTACAGCAGAGGGATGGATGCCCTCCAACAGCAAGATCTTGATCTTGTCTTTATCGAAAGAGGTTTGCGTCACGGTAGGTCCTGCATCAAAGCCTGTCGCTATGGGGCGCGAATGGTATCATGCTATTTGCGCCGCAAAGGGTAGCTTGTCGCCTGGGTCGTCGCTTCAGTCGCCGCGTAAGTCGTCGAATCCACCCTATAGTCTAGGTAATCCTGTCGAGGGTTATCGCGTACAGGTCGAACCATGTCCCAGCTTCCCGAATCCCTCTACCAATCACTGTTGGCGCTGCTCGGAGACAGTCGTCTGCTAACGGACCCATCGTCGTTAGCACATTACGGACGAGATTGGACGCGGTTTGCCGCACCGGCGCCCTCGGCAGTGGTGCTGCCAGAAACGGTCGTTGAGGTTCAGGAGATCGTCAAGATGGCTCGAGAACACGGCACAGCCATCGTTCCTTCCGGGGGGCGCACCGGTCTCAGTGGCGGGGCAATGGCAAGCAAAGGTGAACTCGTCATCGCGCTCGATCGCATGAGCGCTATTAAAGAGGTGAATACCATTAACCGCAGCTTAACCTGCGGCGCCGGCACCATCACCGCGGCCATTCAGCAGGCGGCGAGTGATGTGGGTTTGTGCTACCCGGTTGACTTCGCCTCCAGTGGTTCCAGTCAAATTGGCGGCAATATCGCCACCAATGCCGGGGGTATTCAGGTCATTCGCTACGGCATGACCCGGAATTGGGTGTCGGGCCTCAAGGTGGTTACCGGCACCGGCGAGCTACTTGAGCTCAATAATGGTCTGATGAAGAACAACACAGGCCTAGACTTACGCCACCTGATGATTGGGTCAGAAGGCATTCTTGGCATTATCGTCGAAGCCACGCTACAGCTGACTGCACCTCCCCAGAACCCTCACGTCATCGTATTAGGTCTGCCCGACATGGCCGCCATTATGTCGGTGCTGCAGGCATTTCAAAGCAAGATCGATCTATTGGCTTATGAATTCTTCTCTGAGCTGGCATTAGCGAAAGTGGTTGAGCATCAAGGGTTGCAGCGGCCTTTCACCGAGGTGACACCGTTCTATGCGTTGTTAGAATTTGAGCACAGCGGACCCGAGGTCGATGACCACATCATGGCGGTGGTTGAACACTGTATGTCCGAGGGCTGGGTCATCGATGCGGTATTGAGTCAAAGCGTGGCTCAGGCCAAGGGCTTGTGGCGACTCCGGGAGGATATCTCGGAGACTCTATCGCGCTGGACGCCTTACAAAAACGACATCTCAACTACCATCGCCAAGGTGCCTCAGTTTTTGAACGAAGTAGACACGATCGTAGCGCGCCACTACCCCGATCTCGAAGTGGTGTGGTATGGCCACATTGGCGACGGTAATTTGCATCTCAACATATTGAAGCCCGACGACGTTTCAATAGAAGAGTTCCAGGTTCGCTGCAAAACCGTGAGCAAAGCCATTTTCGAGGCTATTAAATCACTGGGCGGGTCAATTTCCGCCGAGCACGGTGTCGGTTTGCTGAAAAAAGAATTCCTGGGTTACAGCCGTAGCGAGGCCGAAATTGCCCTTATGCGCGGTATTAAAGCCCTGTTCGACCCCGACAACATCATGAACCCAGGCAAAGTATTAGACAGCTAATTGGGGTCTCGTGGGGGTGACGCCCCTATTGATCCGTCAGCGTGCGAACGCCATGGGGGGTGCCCAACAGCACCACGTCGGCGGGACGCAGGGCAAACAAACCACTGGTAACCACCCCGGTTATGTGATCGATGGTCTGCTCCAAAGCTATGGGTTGCATAATCTCAAGCCCATACACATCGAGAATAACATTGCCGTTATCGGTGATGGTCCCTTCGCGCCAAACCGGGTCACCCCCCAGCTTTACCAGCTCACGTGCTACATAGCTTCGGGCCATGGGTATGACTTCGATGGGCAGCGGAAACTGCCCAAGGGTGGTGACTAATTTACTCTCATCGGCAATGCACAAGAACTGTTCCGATGCAGCCGCCACAATTTTTTCTCGGGTCAACGCTGCACCACCTCCCTTAATGAGTTGCAGGTGATGATTGGTTTCATCGGCACCATCGATGTAAGCATGCAGTGTCGATACACTGTTTAGATCGAGCACCGGTAACCCCAACTCTCGCAACAGAGCCGCCGACCGCTCTGAACTCGCTACTGTGCTGTCGATGCGCGCGCGCAGGGAAGGTAATCGCCGGATAAAGCACTCGGCGGTGCTGCCGGTGCCAATTCCCAGTACTAAGTCATCGCTCTCGATGGCTGCGATGCGGTCGATGGCTGCGGCCGCCACCTGTTCTTTCATTGCCTGCTGGTCCAATGCTTTGCCCTCTCACCATTTGCGACGCAGTATACCGACCAACCAATGACATCAGGTAAAACCCTTATATCAAAATATTTTGATAAACAGCAAAAGGTCTGCTAATGTCGCCGCCATGACGATGACGCCCTTAACTATGCAGCTGCCTTCTGGGGGTACCGATGACGGTGCTGCCGCGCTCGCACCTCTGTTCAAAGCGCTGGGTGACGTATTGCGTCTGCGCATTTTGCGTCTGTTGAAAGGTGATTCATTGAGTGTTTCGGAGCTGTGCGAGGTGTTCGAACTTCGTCAAAGCGCCTTAAGCCACCACCTCAAAATTCTGGTGCAATCCGACTTGGTTGTGCGTCGGCGAGAGGGCACCGCCATTTTTTACCGGCGCGTGTTACCCGCCGGGCGTGATGCCACTTTAGTGGAGACCGTATTCCATCATATCGATCAACAGCCGCTCGATGCCGACTCTGCAGCGGGTATGGCGCGGGTGCAGGCTCAGCGAGAGCACAACTCACTGCATTTCTTTCAAGGCAATGTCGATCGCTTCAGAGAGCAACAAGAACTCATCGCTTCTTGGAAAGATTACACACAGGCCGCCCTGCACCTACTGGACCACTGTGGCGATCTGTCGCGTCTCAGCCTGTTAGAGATTGGCCCTGGAGATGGTGCGCTACTGCCGGCACTGGCCCAGCGGGCTGCAACGGTGGTTGCACTCGACAGCTCTGAAGACATGCTCAGTAAGGCTCGAGCCACCAGTGCAGCGTTCGCCAATGTGACCTGCCAGCTCGGCGACACCGCGACCCTGTTACACACCGAGAACCGCTTCGATGTGGCCGTAGCCAATATGGTGCTGCATCACACCGTCGATCCCCAGCGGGTCTTACACGATACCGCAGCATTGTTACGTCCAGGCGGGTGGGTGGTTATCAGTGAACTGTGTCGCCACGACCAAGCGTGGGCCCGAGAACACTGCGGCGATTTATGGCTGGGCTTTGAGCCCGAACAACTCAGCGTGTGGGCAAGCCAGTGTGGTCTCGAGAGCACCGCCGAGCTGTTCATAGCCCAACGCAATGGTTTTCAAATACAGGTGCGTCTGTTCCATCGACCCACCCTGACTCTTACAGGACTTAAATCATGAGCGAGTACTCACTATTTACCTCTGAATCGGTATCAGAGGGCCACCCCGATAAAATGGCCGATCAAATTTCCGACGCCATTTTAGATCGCATCTTGACCGATGACCGCAATGCACGGGTTGCGGTAGAGACACTGGTGAAGACCGGCATGGTCGTTGTAGCCGGTGAGGTGACCACCAGTACCTATGTGGATCTTGAAGATGTCGTGCGTGAAGTGGTGACTGACATTGGCTACAACAGTTCCGAGGTGGGCTTCGACGGTGCTTCGTGTGCGGTACTCAATGCCATTGGTAAGCAGTCCCACGACATAGCCATGGGTGTCGACGAGGGCGAGGATAAAGAGCAGGGAGCCGGCGATCAGGGCCTCATGTTTGGTTATGCGAGCAACGAAACAGACGTACTCATGCCAGCACCGATTTACTACGCCCACCGGCTGGTAGAGCGCCAGGCGCAACTGCGCAAATCCGGCGAGCTGCCCTGGTTGCGGCCCGATGCAAAAAGCCAAGTGTCGTTGCAATATGGCGCCGATGGTAAGCCCAGCGCTGTCGACGCCGTGGTGCTATCGACACAACATGACCCGGGTATCAGTCAAGCCGCTATCCGTGAAGCGGTCATGGAATTGATTATTAAGCCCGTGCTTCCCGGAGCATGGCTTCACAAAGACACGCTGTATCACATCAACCCAACGGGTCAGTTCATTATCGGTGGGCCAGTGGGCGACGCAGGGCTGACCGGTCGCAAGATCATTGTCGATACCTACGGCGGCATGGCGCGCCACGGTGGTGGGGCATTCTCGGGCAAAGATCCGTCCAAAGTAGACCGCTCGGCCGCCTATGCGGGTCGCTATGTCGCCAAGAACATTGTCGCTGCAGGGCTGGCAGAGCGCTGTGAGATCCAGGTGTCCTATGCCATTGGGGTTGCCGAGCCTACATCCATTTCCGTAAACACTTTTGGTACTGGTCGCATCAGCAACGAGCGCATTGTGGCGCTGGTAAGAGAGCACTTCGATTTACGTCCTAAGGGCATTGTCGACATGCTTGATCTAAAACGCCCCATTTATCGAAAGACTGCCAGCTACGGTCACTTCGGCCGTACCGATGCGGATTTCAGCTGGGAACACACCGACAAGGCGGAGGCGCTTCGAGCCAGCGCTTAATCTAGGCGTATGGCAAGACTCCGTCACCGAACAAATCATCGAACAACTGCCCCATGGGCAAAGGACTATCCACTATGAACACTGCAGTAGATGTAAGCCGATTCACCGACTACAAAGTCGCCGACATTAACTTGGCAGAGTGGGGCCGTCGCGAGCTTGACATCGCCGAGAGCGAGATGCCGGCGTTAATGGCGCTTCGAAAGCACTACCGCGAGCAGCAGCCCCTGGCTGGCGCTAAAATTCTCGGTTGCATTCACATGACTATTCAAACCGCCGTGCTCATTGAGACCCTGGTGGAACTGGGCGCAGAAGTCCGCTGGTCGTCGTGCAACATTTTCTCTACCCAAGACCACGCCGCCGCTGCTATTGCCGCAGCCGGTATTCCCGTATTCGCATGGAAAGGCGAGACCGAGGAAGAGTACGAATGGTGTATTGAGCAAACGATCCTGAAAGATGGCGCGCCCTGGGATGCCAATATGGTACTCGACGATGGCGGCGACCTGACCGGTATGCTGCACCAGCAATACCCCGAGATGCTCGAGCGCATTCATGGTATTACAGAAGAAACCACCACCGGTGTGCATCGCCTGTACGAGATGATCGCTAACGGCGAACTCAAAGTACCCGCCATCAACGTCAATGATGCGGTGACCAAATCCAAGAATGACAACAAGTACGGCTGCCGTCACAGCCTGAGCGATGCCATCAAGCGTGGTCTCGACCATCTTCTAATGGGCAAGCGAGCTCTCGTCATCGGCTACGGCGATGTTGGCAAGGGCTCTGCACAGTCACTGCGCCAGGAAGGCATGATTGTTCGCATCACCGAGGCCGATCCCATTTGTGCCATGCAGGCCTGCATGGATGGCTTTGAAGTGGTATCGCCCTTCATCGATGGGATCAATGATGGGCTCGACAGCTGTATCGACAAGGCATTACTCGCGCAAACCGACCTGCTGGTGACCTCTACCGGCAACTTTGATGTCTGTAACGCCGCCATGCTACGGGCCCTGAAATCCGGTGCTGTGGTGTGCAACATTGGGCACTTCGACAATGAAATCGACACCGCCTACATGCGCGAGCAGTGGGAGTGGGAAGAAATTAAGCCCCAAGTTCATAAGATTTATCGTGATCGCGCCAGCAACGACCACCTACTGCTGCTGTCAGAGGGTCGTCTGGTTAACTTGGGCAACGCCACAGGCCACCCATCGCGCATTATGGATGGTTCTTTCGCAAACCAAGTCCTCGCGCAAATCCACCTGTACGGCAAGCGCTTTGCCGATCTTCCCGCTGAAGAGAAAGCAGCAGCCATTACCGTGGAAGTGCTACCCAAGCACCTCGACGAACAGGTGGCGGCCTTCATGGTGGCGGGCTTTGGCGGGGTGATTACCCGACTCACCGATGAGCAGGCGAACTACATTGGCGTGAGTGTCGACGGCCCATTCAAGCCCGACACCTACAAGTACTAAACAGGTAGCACCACCATGCACACTCAACAACGTTGCAGTCTCGAATTTTTCCCGCCGAAAACCCAAGCGGGGAGAGACAAACTGCTGCAGCAAACACTACCAGCCCTTGCAGTACTCAGCCCCGAGTACTGCTCGGTGACCTACGGCGCCGGCGGCTCGACCCGTGACAGCACCGTAGGTGTAGTGAACGGCTTTAAAGGGATGGGGCAAGACGTTGCACCCCACATCAGCTTTGGCAGCGATGACGAAGCCACGATGCGCACGTTACTCGATCGCTATCGGGACTCTGGTATTAAGCGACTTGTAGCCCTGAGAGGTGATGTGCCCGCGGGCATGGAAGACAGTGTGCAACTTGTGCACGCCAACGAGTTGGTGGCACTCATCAGGGAACACAGTGGTGATCATTTCGATATCAAAGTAGCGGCGTATCCAGAAATTCACCCTCAGGCGGTGAGTTACGATGCCGACATCTACTACCTGAAGCAAAAACTGGATGCCGGCGCCAATGGCGCTGTCACCCAATTCTTTTTCAATGTCGAGGCGTATTTTTATTTCCTCGACCGCTGTGCGGCGGCGGGTATTGATAAGCCTATACACCCGGGCATCATGCCCATTGTCAATTTTGCCAACCTTGAGCGCTTTGCCGCCGGTTGTGGTGCTGAAATCCCTCGTTGGATTCGACAGCGCATGGCCGGCTTCAAAGATGATCAGGCCAGCATGCAGCAATTTGGTATTGATGTCGTCACGCAGCTTTGTGCAACGCTGCTTGAAAGTGGTGCACCACCCATTCATTTTTATACGATGAATCAGGTAGACCCGGTGTTAACCATTGCGCAAAATCTGGGTTTGAGTGCCAACGTCGCAGCGTAACTATGCGCAATATCCGTTTGTATACACCCCAAATCCTCACGGTAGGCGGGGACATTGAGCTCGATGATGCAGCGGCGAACCATCTGCTAAAGGTGTTGCGAGCAAACGTTGGAGACACGGTCACTTTATTTAACGGCGACGGGCTCGACTATCGGGGCGCTATTAGCGCCGTAGGCAAGCGCAGCGGAACCGTAACGCTCACCGGAGCCCAAGACCCGGGAACCGAATCGCCACTGAATAGCCATATCGGACTGTGTTTAAGCAAGGGCGACCGATTCGATTGGGCCTTACAAAAGGCCACGGAGCTTGGGGTATCGGCCATCACGCCACTATTGAGCGATCGGGTCGATGTGAAACTACCCCGCGAACGAGTGGCGCGAAAACAACAGCATTGGCAACAAGTCGTTGCAAGCGCCTGTGAGCAATCGGGACGGGCCGTACTACCCCAAGTGGCAGCGCCCTCAACCCTTGCCGACTGGGTACAATCGGTGAACGCTGAAGTGAAGTTGGTGTTGCATCATCATCAATCGGGAAGGCTGCCCAACGGGCTGCAGCCAACATCGGTTGCACTGCTGATTGGGCCCGAAGGTGGTCTAACCGCAGGGGAGGTTGATGAGGCCCAAAGCCAAGGCTTCCTGCCCCTGTGTTTGGGTCCACGCGTCATGCGAACCGAAACCGCACCCGTTGCCGCACTGGCTACACTGGCCTGGCACTGGGGCGATTTTCAGTCTTCTTGACGCCCCTGCCAGTCGGCATAGCTCCACTCTAACCATTGGGCAGCGGCATTGAGAAAATGAGCAGTGCGCGGTGACAAAATGGTGTCGAAAGCGTGCTGAGTCCCTGGCAGCTCAGCGTAGACCAAGGGTTTTTTAGTAGCACTGGCATAGTCCGCCACAAAGCGTCGAGCCTCTTCCACCCAAACCAGGGTATCTGACTGACCTTGCACCACGAAAAAAGGCGGCGCATCCGGTGTCAGCCAAGTAATGGGCGAAGCCGCATCGAACAGCGCAGGGTCACGATTGGCATCGGTTTTCATCAAGCGCTGCAGAATATATTCATCGATACGAGTGCCGTGGCGAATGCCGGTTCTATCGCATAAGTCGTAGACCCCATAGAGGGGCATGGCCGCTTGCAGTGAGGTATCTGCCGATTCAAAACCCGGCTGCCAAGGAGCGTGGTTTGGGCTAAGGGCCGCCAAGGCAGCCAAGTGACCACCCGCAGAACCGCCAGTCACCGCAATGTAATTCGGGTCACCACCCCAATCGGCAATATTATCGCGAACCCAAGCAATAGCACGCTTCACGTCAATAATAGGATCGGGAAACGTCGCCTTTGGCGCCAATCGGTAATTAATCGACACGCAAACCCACCCCAGGGAGGCCATATGGTTCAACAAAGGCAAGGCTTGTTCGGCTTTGTGGCCCACTAGCCAAGCGCCGCCATGAATCTGTAGCAAAACCGGCCTGGGTTCGTCGCCGACCCGTCGTCGGTAGATATCGAGGGTATTGCGCTTGCCAGCGGGGCCGTAGGCAACATCCCGCACCACTTCAACACCGGGCTTCGAAAACCCCAAAGGCCGCAGCCAGTCGTCACTGGTGATCTGCCGACGCAAACGATGACGCCGTACAGGGGGTATAACTGCCCTAAAATCTGGGCCCAACCCCGTTGCCAATGCTCGCTCAAACAGGGCACCGGCATCGAAGTGGCGCATGAGCGCACGGGCCGTCAAAAACAAACTTGCCACCAGGGAAATCACACCCAGCATGACTTTACCGTTGTCAATATCGAGGAAACAGGTTGCAAAAACCAACAAGCCCCATTCCAAGATCAGCAGTATCACCGCGGCTTCAGTGGCAATAGCCGAGGTCAAAAACCACAAAGGCACCATCCAGCCCAACGCGCGACCGGTGACGTTGGCGGTGACACTAGCAGCTAGTAGCAATATCCCCAAAATTGCAAAAAATGTGGCCATTTCCTGACGACTCCCCCGAACAGTTGCGTGGAACCCATGAGCCCCGTAACGTAGCCACTCCCAACGGCAGAGGCCCAGCGATGACTCGACACATAGGCGTGGTGATGGATCCGATTGACACCATCACATTCAAGAAGGATACAACGCTTGGACTGCTCTGGGCAGCGAGAGATCAGGGCTGGCAGCTCTGGTACATGGAGCAACACGACCTATATTCCGACAGCGGCGTCACCCGTGCGCGTATGCGGCCGTTATTGGTACAGAATGACCCCAAGGACTACTACACACTGGGTGACCTCGAAGATCGGGAATTGAGCCAACTCGATGCAGTGCTCATGCGCAAAGATCCGCCCTTCGATATGGAGTTTGTATACACCACCCACTTGTTGGAAGACGCCGAGCGTCGCGGCACACTGGTCGTTAACCGCTGCGCTAGCCTGCGAGATTGCAACGAAAAATTATTCGCCACTGCGTTCCCCCAATGCTGCCCAACCCTCATCGTTAGCCGCGATATGGCGCGGCTACGAGCTTTTCACCAAGAGCACGGTGACGTGGTGTTCAAACCCCTAGATGGCATGGGTGGCAGCTCTATTTTTCGAGCCCAGGCCAATGACCCTAACCTCAGCGTCATATTAGAAACCCTGACCCAGCAGGGAACGCGAACTATTATGGGGCAAGTGTATCTACCAGCTATTACCGACGGTGATAAACGTATTTTAATGGTCGATGGTGAGCCCATAAACCACTGCCTAGCCCGGGTACCCCTAGCGGGTGAAAGCCGTGGCAATCTGGCCGCAGGTGGCACTGGCAGGGTACAGCCCCTTACCGAACGCGATCGATGGATAGCCGCACAAGTAGGGCCCTCGCTGCGCGAGCGAGGACTCTGGTTTGTGGGGCTCGATGTCATTGGCGATTACCTGACTGAAATCAATGTCACCAGTCCCACCTGTTTACGGGAAATTGAGTCTGCGGTTGCCCCCAACATTGCCGATCGACTCATGAACGTTATTGAGCGGGAGCTGACTGCGCTTGGTCGCTAGTTACGTTGCCAATTTAAAGGAGCCCATTGTACCGGCGTTTATGATGGCCCTGACACTACATGTGCTGGCCATTGTCACCCTTGGTTTTGGTGTCGACCTTGCGCCCGAGCAGAGAGAAGCGCTGGCGGTGACCGTAGCGCTACTTCCCGCCAACACAGCGCCCAAAGACGCGCGCCACATTGCCGCCATGGACCAGGCTGGCGAGCCCACTGCCAGCGCTCAGATGGCAACACAACTGCAGGTTCAAACCTCATTGTCACTGTCTCGGGAGTTGGTCCCCGATTATGACGGTTCGGCCAGTAGTAACCCAAACAAGCCCTCCACCGAACACATTATTGCGCAGGCGCTGGCCGCCATGTCCGATGCCGGCAACACCGCGGACAGCCTAGCGGGCACTGTCGCCGCGCGACGCGCCCTTGATGCGGCCTATCTGGCCCGCTGGCGGGCGAGGGTTGAGCAGGTTGGCAATGCGCTCTATCGGGGCGAACCACCGGCGGGCAATGGCGATGTCCGGCTGCTAGTATCGGTACTGGCCGATGGCACCTTAGAGCGTATTCATGTGTTGCAGTCATCGGGCAATAGCGCCCTAGACCGGGCGGCCCAAGATACCGTCATACTCGCCGCACCGTTCCCGCCGTTTTCCCGAGAACTGGCCAAGCGTACCGGGCGGCTGGATATTGTGCGCACGTGGCAGTTCCGATCGACGCCAGTAGCACAGGCCATTGGCGATTAGGCCCCGTGGTAAGTGGCTAATGAATACTGATGCGCACCGAATCATGGCCTTTGATTGGGGTCTACGGCAAATCGGCGTGGCAGTGGGCAACCGATTATTGGGCACATCTGAACCACTCACCGCGGTGAAAGCAAGAGACGGCGCAGCTGACTGGGCTGCCATTGCAGTGCTCATCGAGACCTGGCAACCGGGCCTGTTACTGGTGGGCGAGCCACTGCATATGGACGGTTCCGACAGCCCAATGGCAGTGCGGGCACGTAAATTCAGTCGACAACTCCATGGACGCTTTGGGCTGCCGGTGATCATGGCAGACGAACGATTGTCATCCCGGGCGGCAAAATCCGATGCCTTAGATCGAGGGCATCACGGCCACTGGGGCAGTGCCCCAATCGATGCGGAGGCCGCCAACATCATTCTGTGTAGCTGGCTAGCAGCGCAAAACCATTAGCTAGGGCTGTCTAACTAAGGGCTATCGTCCACTTGGAAATCGACACTGGGGCCTGCTCTCAATGTGCTCAAGCCTTTCTCGTGAAGCTTAATTTGCAGCCTTACGTCATTCGCTGAATCGGCGTGACGCACTGCCTCCTCCCGGGTAATCAATCCTTTCTTAAAGGTCTCTACCAACGCTTGGTCAAAGGTTTGCATACCCTGTTCATTTGATCGGGCCATCAACTCCTTGGTTAGGTGCACCTCACCTTTACGAATGTGATCGCGCATTAATGCCGTGCCCAGTAACACCTCCATTACCGGCACGCGGCCTTTGCCAGTGGCTTTGGGCAACAGCTGTTGCGCAACCATGGCCCGCAAGTTAAGTGACAAATCCATCCAAGCCTGATTTTGCTTATCAGGGGGAAAAAAGCTTTGAATGCGGTCCAGCGCCTGGCTGGCGTTATTGGCGTGTAGTGTTGTCAAACACAAGTGCCCTGTTTCGGCGAACGCCAGCGCGGCCTCCATAGTGCGTGCCGTTCGCACCTCGCCGATCATGATCACGTCAGGCGCCTGCCGCAAGGTATTAGCAAGGGCCACCTCATAGGACTCTGTATCGAGCCCCACCTCCCGCTGACTGATGATGCACCCTTTGTGCTGGTGGATGAATTCAATGGGGTCTTCAACAGTGACTATATGCCCCCGGGAATTGCGGTTGCGATGATCTAACATGGCTGCCAATGACGTGGACTTACCTGTACCGGTACCGCCTACGAAAATGACCAAACCACGCTTGAGCATAGCGAGCTGCTGTACAACTTTGGGCAAGCCCAACCGCTCGAAGCTGGGAATGTCTGCCGAGATTTGACGCAACACCACACCGGGTAGCCCGCGCTGAATATAAGCACTGGCACGAAAACGACCATAATCTGGGTGGTTAACGGCATAGTTACATTCACTTGTGCGCTGGAACTCAGCCTGCTGATCGGGTGTCATCGAGCTGCGCAACAAGTGACTTACCTCAAGCTCACTAAGACGCTGATCTGACACAGCCACCAGTTCACCGTCGACCTTAATGGTCATGGGTGCATCGACCGTGACGAAGCCATCAGAGGCACCGCGCTCTACCATCACTTTAAACAGTTTTTCCATAGCGGCTTAACTCCGTCTTTTTATGGGGAAGCTCAGCCAATCGCTTCCGGCTGCCGCGCTTTCTCTCGGGCCACTTCAACAGTAATCAGTTTACGCTCTACCAGCGCCTGTAAGGATTGATCCATGGTCTGCATACCCATAGATTGTCCGGTTTGTATGGCCGAGTACATCTGGGCCACTTTATCTTCACGAATCAAATTACGAATAGCCGACGTCCCGCGCATAATCTCGTGGGCCGCAACCCGCCCCCCCGATCGGCGCTTCATTAAGGTCTGAGAGATAACCGCCTGCAATGACTCGGACAACATTGAACGCACCATCGATTTCTCGGCCGCAGGGAACACGTCGATAATGCGGTCAATGGTTTTAGCTGCCGAGGTAGTGTGCAAGGTGCCAAATACTAGGTGGCCCGTCTCGGCCGCCGTCAGAGCCAAGCGAATGGTCTCCAAATCGCGCATCTCGCCGACCAAAATAATATCCGGATCCTCACGCAACGCCGAACGCAGCGCTTCTGAAAACCCTAAGGTATCCCGATGCACTTCGCGCTGGTTCACCAGACAGCGCTTCGACTCATGGACAAATTCGATAGGGTCTTCAATGGTCAGGATATGGTCGTAGCGATTGTCGTTGATGTAATCAATCATGGCCGCAAGCGTGGTCGATTTACCCGATCCTGTAGGGCCCGTGACCAGCACCAGACCACGGGGTAATAGGGAGACATCTCGAAAGACCTGCCCCATACCCAAATCATCCATCGACAATACTTTCGACGGAATGGTTCTAAAAACCGCACCGGCACCCCGGTTTTGGTTGAACGCATTGACACGAAAACGCGCAACACCGGGTACTTCAAAGGAAAAGTCTGTCTCTAGAAATTCCTCAAAGTCCTTGCGCTGCTTGTCGTTCATGATGTCGTAAATGAGGTTGTGCACCTCTGAGTGATCAAGCGGCGGCACATTGATGCGCCGAACATCGCCGTCTACCCGGATCATTGGGGGTAACCCCGCCGACAAATGCAGGTCCGATGCACCTTGTTTAGCACTGAAAGCGAGTAACTCTGTTATGTCCATGGATTCTTTCCCCAGCTATCGTTCAGCGTCGACTTAACGCGCGCTTGCTTCCGGTATGATGGCAGCATGACCGAGATAAATGTAGTTGCAAACCTCAATAGGGTGCAGCAAAGGCTGCGCAATGCCGAGCGAGACGCGGGCCGCAGTGAGGGCTGCGTGGCTCTACTGGCGGTAAGTAAAACCAAACCTGTGTCACTTATCAGGCAGCTGGCCGCAGCGGGACAGCAGGCGTTTGGGGAGAACTACGCGCAGGAAGCCATCGACAAAGCTCAACAACTGGCTGACCTACCCCTTGAGTGGCACTTTATTGGGCCCATTCAGTCCAATAAAACCAAGGGTTTGGCCGCTCACATGGATTGGATCCACAGCATCGATCGGCTGAAAATTGCGCGCCGGCTAAGTGAGCAGCGGGCACCCGAGCGGGTACCATTACAGGTGTGCCTACAGGTTAATGTGTCCGGGGAGGCCAGTAAATCAGGGATCCCAGCGACCCAACTGACAGAACTTGCCCAAGAAGTAGCTGCACTGCCTAATCTGGTGCTACGCGGTCTCATGGCCATACCCGATAAAGCCAGTTCAAACCGCCAAGATACCAGCCCTTTTGATGAATTAAGGGCGTTACTGGAGACACTTCGACGGGACTGGCCAGGTTCGCCGCCACCCCTCGATACCCTGTCGATGGGCATGTCCGCAGATCTGGAAGCAGCCGTCATGGCTGGCTCAACAGTTGTTCGTGTGGGCACCGATTTGTTTGGCGCTCGCTAACAAGGCTAGCCAACCAACGCCGCGCAAGGAGCCCGCGACCATAGCGGGTTTAGCGAGCGGTTCGTGTTAAAGTAGGCGACTCAAAACAGCATGAAAAGGAGATGCCTGTGCCCACCCAGGGACGGCCGGAGACCATTGCTTTCATTGGTGCTGGCAATATGGCCAATGCCATCATCGGCGGGTTAATTGGCAGCGGCTATTCGCCCAGTCACATCCGCGCTGCAGATCCATCAGCACGCGCCCGGGAAGCCCTCAAGGCACTGAATGTGCAGCAAGTATTTGAGGATCCCTGCGCCGCCGTCACCGGTGCAGATATGGTGGTGTTGGCGGTAAAACCACAAGTCATGGCCGCAGCACTCGAAGGTGTGAAAGACTGCCTACCACCACAGTGTTTGGTCATGTCGATCGCCGCGGGCATATCGGCATCGAGTCTCGATCGGATGTTGGGTGGACGCCAGTGGGCCATTGTGCGTTGCATGCCCAATACACCGTCGCTGGTCTACCGGGGCGCATCGGGTTTGTTTGCCAACAAACATGTATCGGAGCAGCAGCGCCAGTTCGCCGAGGCCACCATGGCATCGGTGGGTACAACGCTTTGGTTAGAGCAAGAAGACAAGCTCGATGCGGTTACCGCGGTATCGGGCAGCGGTCCCGCCTACTTCTTTGCCTTTATGGAAGCGATGATTGATAGTGGCGAACGCTTGGGCCTAAGTCGACAAGTGGCCACTGAGCTGACACTGCAAACCGCCCTTGGCGCAGCGCATCTCGCGGCCGAACAGCCAGTGAGTATCGATACACTACGCGCCAACGTCACCAGCCCCGGGGGTACTACCGAGCGAGCGTTGCAAGCGTTCGAGCGGGAACAGCTCGGTGCCACCGTCGACGCTGCTATGCAGGCTTGTTACGACCGTGCCCAAGCAATGGCCACGGAGTTCGACTGAATCATGATGAATATGACATCTATGGCCATCACACTCACGAATAGCTTGCTGTCCCTGTATCTGGTCATTGTCGTGATCAGGGGAATCCTGCAGGGATCCCGAGCAGACTTCTACAATCCCATCTCTCAGCTGGTCGCGCGCATCACCAATCCGCCTCTTTCGGTGCTGAGAAAAATCCTGCCCTTTGGGCAGCGCATCGATGTCTCCATCGTGTTACTGGCCTTAATTGTTCAGTTTGCCGCCATCGAGCTGGCCCTATTGGCTGGAGGTGTGGTGCTAGCGGATCCAGTGCGGGCCGGCCTGTGGTCAATCATCGGCGTGCTGGGACTCATCACGAATATCTATTTGTACGCACTCATCGGCTCGATCATTGTAAGTTGGGTAGCGCCAGGCAGTAGTCAACCTGCGGTCAGACTGCTGTATCAGGTCACGGAGCCTGTTATGGCGCCGGTGCGGTCAGTGATACCCGCACTCGGCGGTCTCGACTTCTCCCCGATTGTTCTATTTATTGGTATCAACCTAGTGCAAAGCTTGCTGTTGCGAGTGGCAATAGCGAGTGGCTTGCCCGCCAGATTAGTTATCGGGCTCTAAGTCAGTGAACGACGACGCCAGTGTTGGCTTGGTAGAACCCTTTTACGAGCACTTCGACGAGCCGCTGCATCTTCACAACGGCAAAACCATTGACGCCTACCAACTTCTTATAGAGACCTACGGCACCCTCAATGCCGATCGCAGTAATGCCGTGCTCATCTGTCACGCACTCAGTGGTAACCATCACGCCGCCGGTTGGCACAGTGCTTCTGATCGCAAACCAGGTTGGTGGGATCGGCTCATTGGACCCGGTAAAGCCATCGATACCCGGCGTTTTTATGTCGTGTCACTGAATAATTTAGGTGGCTGTGATGGCAGTACCGGGCCGGGCTCGATCAACCCAGCGACAGGTGAACGCTGGGGTGCTGACTTCCCATCGGTCCAGGTTATCGATTGGGTTAACAGTCAATACCGCCTTATGCAGCGTTTGGGCATTAGCCAATGGGCTGCAGTCATTGGCGGCAGCCTTGGGGGCATGCAAGCACTACAGTGGGCTGTGTCGTACCCCGATTGTCTGCGCCATTGTGCAGTATTAGCGGCAGCGCCCAATCTGACTGCACAGAACATCGCCTTCAATGAAATCGCGCGTCATGCCATTGTCACCGACCCCGATTGGCACGGTGGCCGATACGCCGATCACCATGTGATCCCCAGCCGAGGTCTGGCGCTGGCGCGAATGGTCGGGCATCTAACCTATATGTCCGCCGACGGCATGGCCGATAAGTTTGGTCGAGATTTACGGGCAGGCAGTCTTCAAAATGCCGACGACACTGAGGTGGTATTTCAGGTCGAGAGCTATCTGCGCTATCAGGGCAGTCAGTTCTCGACTCGCTTCGATGCCAATACCTATGTGCTGATGACCCGTGCACTCGATTGGTTCGACATTAGCGATGGCTTCGACGGTGATCTCACCAGAGCCATGGCCAGTACCCGCGCCCGATTTCTTGTCTTGTCGTTCTCCAGTGACTGGCGCTTCTCGCCGGCCCGGTCTTGGGAGCTGGCGAATGCCCTGCTCAATGCAGGTCGACCGGTGAGTTATGCAAACATCGAGACCGACGGTGGTCACGACGGGTTTTTGTTAGGTGACCCGGCTTACACAGCGCTGTTTACAGCATGGATGGAGCAGGCGGTCCCATGA
>CBFHMA010000016.1:0-20924 GCA_965656775.1 Luminiphilus sp. | reverse complement strand
CCATCATTTTCACGTCGGGCACGACGGGGCCATCGAAAGGGGTGCTGTCGTCATACCTGCATATTTTTACGAACGCAGGCCCGGAAACCTGGCACTTCGTGACTGGCAAAGACCGCTTCTTAATCAATATGCCTATTTTCCATATCGGCGGTATGGGGGTGATCTTCGTGATGCTGTGTCGGGGTGGCTCCATTGCGATGATGAACGCCTTCAATACAGACACCTTTTGGCCATTTGTACGACAGAGCCAAACGACCGCCTTTTTTCTACTCGGAGTCATGACGACCTTCTTGCTGAAGCAGCCTCCCGCGGTCAATGACAAAGATCACAATGTGCGCGTGGCATTTATGGTGCCGTTAACCGAGACCTGTACCGAGTTTCACGAACGCTTCGGTATCGATGTTTACACCATTTTCAACATGACCGAGATATCGTCTCCCATCGTTTCAGAACCCAATCCGGTCAAGCGGGGTACTTGCGGTAAAAAACGTGACGGTGTCGATGTGCGCCTCGTTGATACCAATGACTGTGAAGTAGCACTGGGTGAGATCGGAGAAATGGTGGTTCGCACTGATCGCCCCTGGGGTATGAATAGCGGCTACTACAAAAATCCGCAGGCGACCGCCGAGGCTTGGCGTAATGGCTGGTTCCATACCGGCGATTGCTTCCGCCAAGATGCAGAAGGTTATTTTTACTTCGTTGATCGCATGAAAGATGCCATGCGTCGTCGTGGTGAGAACATTTCTTCATTTGAGGTAGAGGCCGAGGTCGTGGCATTCCCCGCAGTTCGAGAGGCGGCGGCCTATGCTGTCCCCAGCGACGTGGGCGAGGACGACGTCATGATTGCAGTAGCACCCGTCGATGGCCATGACATTGATCACCGGGAACTCATGCTGTTTCTTGGGGAGCGCATGCCCTATTTCATGGTACCTCGTTATATCCGGGTGCTAACCGAATTACCGAAAACGCCATCATCCAAAGTCATGAAACACATTCTTCGCAACGAAGGCTTAACCCCTGATACCTGGGATAGGGAGGCGCACAACATTAGCTTCAAACGTGAAAAGCTCAGCTGAAGCACCACTCAACAACAGAATAAATACCCTGGAGAAATACATGCACACATCAATAATAAGCAGAACAACAGCCGCTGGATTTGGCCTGAGTTTAATGGCTTTGGCCGTCTCTACCATGGCACAAGAGACCGCCCTAGAAGAGGTTGTTGTTACGGCCTCTAAAAGGGCTGTGGCCTTAGAAGATCTAGCGGGTTCAGCCAACGTCCTAGGTGCAGATCGACTCGGCCCAGGGGGTATTCAAGAAGTTCGCGATATGCAGGTTGATATACCGAACTTATCTCTCGGTGATCAATTTGGTTTCGCTCGGGTATTCATGCGTGGCGTGGGTATGACCAGCATCGATATTGGTGGTGAAGGTGCAGTAGCATTCTTACAAGATGGCGCCATCGTGCCCCGACCAGCAGCGCAGCTCATGGGCATGTTTGATTTAGCCCAGGTCGAAGTTTTACGTGGACCTCAGGGCACGCTATACGGACGTGGCGCCACGGCCGGTGCTATTAACATGGTGACTGAGAAGCCTGGAGATACTTTCGGTGGTTATGTCAATTTGACCGCCGGCAACTATGCCTTAAAACAGTTGAGAGCGGCGGTTGACGTTCCCCTGAGCGATAGTCTTGCGGTAAGGGTAGCTACAAGTATCGACAAGCGCGACGGCTATGGTGAGAACAAATTTAACGGTCAAGATATTAATAACCGCGACGCCCAAGCCTTCAGAGCGAATTTTGTCTACGACGCCGGTGGTGCATTTTCTGCGCAGCTAATGGCGCAAACTTATAAAGAAGACGATCAAAACTATGCGTTCAACTATTTAGGTCCCTCCGCTGGCACTAGCTTGCCGGTACCATTGGCCGTCCCCATCTTGGGAGGTCAAACCGTGGATATGGTGGGTGGCGGTTTCCAGGATATCAACTCGGATCAACAAGCCATCAACGATCGCGACGGTACTCTCGTCAATCTAACGATGAACTATGAGTTAAACGATTCTCTAGGTATTAAATCTATTACCTCCTCACAAAGTCTCGACCGATTCCTGCGTGACGACCTCGACTCAACCGATGCCAATCTTTTTGGCCGCAATGACTACACCGAAGAGAGTGACTCTCTGAGTCAGGAGTTCATCCTGAATTACAGCAGTGGCAACCTCGATATTTTGGCGGGTGTCATGTACTTCGAAGAAGACCTATTCGGCGAAGTACGGGTGCCACTCACTAATATATGTTTCTTGCTGGCACCCGATGCCTGCGGTACACCTGTTGGCGATGGGCTCAACAGCGGTAACTATTTACAAGATGGTAATGTCGATATTGAAGCCTACGGTGCCTACGCCGAGGCAACTTACACGGTCAACGACCAGTGGATGGTAATTGCCGGTCTACGCTACAACTACGAAGAACGTACCGGCACTGGCTCGTTCGTGTTTGATGCTATTGGTCTCGATGTACCGACCAACGCCAGCGAGAGTTGGGACGATGTGACGCCCCGTTTCACAGTACAGTATCGTCCTTCAGACGACATGATGATGTACGCCACCTACACCGAAGCATTCAAGTCCGGTGTCATCAATACCGGTAGTGTCAGCCCGCCGCTAGACCCTGAGACCGTCGACGCCTTTGAGGTGGGTATTAAAGGTAATAACGCTAGCAACACGTTACGCTACTCATTGGCGGGCTTCTTCTACGACTACCAAAATCTGCAAATTTCCTTCGTGGATGAGACGTCAACGGTGTCCACCGTTAACGCAGCGGAAGCTGAGAACTATGGTCTAGAGCTAGAGCTCGACGCCGATCTTGGCAGTGGCTTTGCTGTTGATCTGTACGTCACATACCTCAGTGCGGAATATCAAGAGTTCTTCAACGGCGACTACGCGAATGGGTTCGCCATCGCCGACCTCAGCGGTAACACACTTCCCAACGCACCGGAGAAAACCGCGAAGCTGGGTGTCACCTGGACAGGTGAAGCGGCTGGGGGCGTGGTACATGTCCGTGGCGAAGCCTACTATCAAGATGATGTGTATTTCACTGAGTGGAACCGCCCCGATGCATTCCAGGAAGCCTACGAGCAGTACAACGCGTCGATTGAGTACGTGTATCAGGACCGATGGTCGTTCACCTTATGGGGACGTAACCTGAGTGATGAGGACGTTATTTCGAATAACATCATTACCGCACCGCTGTATGACTCGTTGCGCGTTGGCGCTCTGCTGCCACCTCGCACTATTGGTGCATCGATAGGGCTTCAATTCTAATCTCTTGTGGGTTAACGCAGGTCTCCCATGACCAATATTCCAGCCAATTATTCCTTCGACCCCATGGATCCCGCACTCTTGCGGGATCCATACCCCTACTTTGATTACCTAAGAAATAACGATCCGGTACATCGTAGTCACCTGGGTTTTTGGGTGGTAACCCGTTACGAAGATAATCGCTCGGTGCTCGTCAATAGAACGTTCGGTCAGGGTGACTTCGTCAAGAACATCCAGCTTTTTTACGGACCCGACTTTGATGTCATGGCTCACCCTGCGTACGTCTGGCTGTCGCGGGTTTTTGTCATGCAGGATCCCCCCGACCACACACGATTGCGTAATCTCATTGCCGGTGCATTGTCGCTGAAGCGTATTCGAGCGATGGAACCACGCATACGACTCTTAGCGCGCCAACTACTGGGCAAATATGCCAACGGTACTCAAGGAGACAATTTCATTACGGGCTTCGCGTACTTGTTCCCAACAATGGTCATGTGCGACATGCTCGGAGTGAGAGAGGGTGAGTTCTCAGATGAGCTACTGCTCAGCCTAAACAATGCCATTGCCGATACATTCCCTGTATTCGAAACACGCGCATTGAGTGCTGAAGAGCTCGACCAAGCCGACCATCAGATGCAGTTCTTAACCGATTTCTTCGATGACATGTTCGAAGATCGACGACGACGGCCACGGGATGATCTCACCACGGCGTTAGTCAACGCGCAGGATGGCGCCGACTCACTCACCTCTGAAGAGCTGAGCACGTCGGTTATTGGGCTATTCGGGGCCGGCTTTGAG
The DNA here is from genome assembly GCA_965656775.1 of Luminiphilus sp. Classification (GTDB taxonomy): domain Bacteria; phylum Pseudomonadota; class Gammaproteobacteria; order Pseudomonadales; family Halieaceae; genus Luminiphilus. The sequence continues at coordinate 16,808 of CBFHMA010000016.1, read as the reverse complement.
ACGACGGCACACATGATTGGTAACGGTACGTTTCTATTGGGAGCCAATCCGAAAGAGCGAATTCGTTTAGTTGAGGATCCCAGCTTGGCAGACAGCGCCACAGAAGAGGTTTTGCGTTTCGAGTCCTCATTACAGGCGACCTACCGCACAGCGCTCACCGACGAAAGTATTGCTGGTGTCCCTATTGGCGCTGGTGAGCGAGTCTTAACACTGGTGGCGGCGGCAAATCGTGACGCCTCTGTATTCAGCAATCCCGACACCTTTGATATTTCTCCCCGGGAACAGAAACCACTGACCTTTGGGGGGGGTATTCACTATTGCATTGGTGCAGCACTGGCTCGATTGGAGGGCACCATTTTTTTTGAGGAGTTGGTCTCTCATTATCCACATTTTCGGGTAGATACTGAGTCTGCCCAGCTCAGGAAGGCCTTTCTATTCAGGGGCTATCAGCACCTAGAGGTTGCGCTGTTGCCCTAGTCATTTTGGAGACAAATGTCGTGCCTGATCGAAAACTAAGCCTTGGCTTGTTTATGCCCAACTGCTCGAATATGCCCTCGATTTCGACGGCGAACCACGTACCCGATCAGTGGACCTTCGAACACAACAAACAACTGGCGCAGATGGCAGAAGCTGCGGGCTTTAACTATCTGTTTCCGGTCTCTCGCTGGAGAGGCTTCGGTGGCGACACTAATTTTCTTGGAACGTCCCTTGAAACACTAACCTGGGCAACGGGAATACTTGCAGCGACGCAGCGTATCAACGTCTTTTCAACGGTTCATGTACCGCTATTTCACCCCTTCGTAGTGGCCAAAATGGGTGCAACACTTGCTCACATGAGTGGCAATCGCTGGGGTTTGAATGTCGTCAGTGGTTGGAGCGAGCGTGAATTTGGCATGATGGGCGTGCCCTTGGAAGAGCACCAACGCCGCTATGAGAAAACTGGAGCCTTCATAGAAATACTTCAGAACCTTTGGCATGCAGAACGCCAACCCTTCGATTACGACAGCGATTGGTATCAGGTAAAAGGAGGTGAAGCGTCGCCTGTTCCCGATAGACCACCTGAAATTGCCAATGCTGGATCATCGATCGATGGTCGAAATCTCACGGCCCGGTTGTGCGATTGGGCGTTCGTGTCAACGCCCAGTATTCACGCGGTGGGCGACGTCGTAACGGATATTCAAGCGAGAGCAGCGCAATACAACCGTAAAGTTAAGACGGGAATTTTTCCATTTGTGGTCATGGGTGAATCAACATGGGCCGCGGAGGCGATCCTCGAAGAGATCATAGCCGCTAAAGACGATATCGCCACCAAAAACTGGCTGCATGATCTGACAGCGGGCAGTGGCTCATTCGATACATTCACGGAGAATATGCTTGCCTCATCAGGGGGTGGCGTACATATTTTGGGCACCCCAGACGCAATCGCCGATCAGTTAGAAACCGCTTTCATCGCCGGGGTCGATGCGGTCATGTTGACCTTCCCGCGTTATATGGAAGGGTTACAAGCTTTCAGTAACGCTGTGTTACCGCTGCTAAAACAGCGAGGCGTCATAGAAACGCGCGACGCCCGATAGCTCACGTTAGGTGGCCACTACTATGCAGCGCCACGGTCCAAAACCGAATGACCTCTGCACCTGCCACAGCCTTTAACTGACATAGCAGCTCAGGTAACTGCTGCTCACTTAGTAGAATGTCGAAACGGTCCATATCTCGGTAACCGCGCACCTGTTCCGCCACATTGAAATTCGCATGTTGGCGGCTGTAACCCAAAGCAGGCACCAGTGTAAATCCCGATACGTCCTGTTGTGCCATCAATGCATCTACCCATTCATCACGGCGATGTGTGGGCGTCATAATCGTCAGCATCAATTGTTCAGTCATTGTTGGCTGACTCCATCTTCTGGTAAAGCACGGGCAACAAATAGAGGGTGGTAATAGTCGAACTCAATAGACCACCGATAACAACAATGGCTAGTGGCCGTTGAATTTCGGACCCAGGTCCAGATGCAAACACCAGTGGCGCCAAACCAAACATGGCTGTTGTAGCAGTCATGAGCACCGGCCGTAGACGCTGTTTAGCACCCAACAGGACCCGTTCCTTTAGGGAAAGTGCTTCACCCTTAAGTTGCTCGAAAACGTCGAGCATAACTACGCCATTCAAGACCGCTATACCTAACAAGGCGATGAGACCTACTGACGCGGGTACTGACAGGTACTCACCACTAACTGCAAGTGCGGCAATGCCACCCATCAGAGCAAATGGAATGTTGCAGAGAATAAGCGTCGACTGAAGCAACGAGCGAAAGGTGGCAAATAAGATGATCACAATGAGCAACAGCGCAATCGGTATGACGGTTAAAAGGTTCCGAGTGGCACGTTGCTGATTTTCGAATTCACCACCAAACTCTATGCGATAGCCAGGTGGCAGTGACAGTTTAGCGACCAACTCGGCTTGTAACGCAGTAACCAAGCCCACAATATCTCGCCCAGAAACATTAAGAGTAATGGCGCCAAAACGATTGGCCTGCTCCCGCTCAATCAAAATCGGCCCCTCCCGATAGCTAATATCGGCAACACTAGTCAGCGATGCCATACTGCCATCGGGCAGCAGCACCGTTTGATTAGCCAGTGCAGAAACACTGCCCGGTCGCAATGGATGATTGTCGTCCACAGCAAACATTACCGGTGTGCGCTGTTTACCCTCGACAATTTCTGAGATGGCGACACCTTCGAGCTGCATTTTCAATCTATCCCCCAAGGCGTCATTGGTAAGCCTATGCCGACCAGCCAGCTCAGGCTTTGGACGAATGGCCACAAACTTGCCGCCTTCGGTGATCTGTGCATTCACATCAACTGCGCCGGGAATATTCCGAGCAATTGCTGCGGCTCGGCTTATCAGTCGTGCCAGCTCCGCCAAATCATCGCCGAAAATTTTGATCGAGACATCGCCACTAGAACCTGTAAGCATCTCGGATACCCGCATTTGGATCGGCTGGGTGAAGGTAATATTGATGCCAGGAAAGCCTTCAAGCACCTTCCGTATTTGATCCTCAAGCTCGACTTTATTGGCGACGCGCCACTGATCTCGGGGTGCCAACTCCATAAACACATCGGTTTCGTTGAGGCTCATAGGGTCGAGTCCGAGTTCATCGGAGCCCGTTCTCGATACCACTTGTTGAATCTCGGGAATGGCCGCGAGTAAAGCCTGTTCAACCTGATGATCGAGAGCTATCGAAGCCGCCAGTGAAATAGTAGGCGATTTCTCTAGTTGGACAATGATATCCCCCTCATCCATTACCGGCATAAAGGTCTTACCGACCTGGGTGAACAGCACACCGCTGCCGAGGAGTAAGCCTAATAACAAGCCAACGAGCGGACGTGGACGTGCCAAAACCTGTTGCAAGCTTCCCTGGTAACGGCCCTGTAATCGCAGGATAAATGACGGCACCTTGGCAGCATCAGTCGATACCAACAATGACGCTAATACCGGAATAACAGTTACCGAAATCACGAGCGCGGAAACCATGGCAAACACTATGGTCACCGCAACTGGCGTGAATAGCTTGCCCTCCAAGCCGGTTAGGGTCAGCAGCGGCGAAAAGACAATAATGACAACCAAGGTACCCGATATAACCGGAGTGGCCACCTCCTTAGCGGCGCGATAAATAATATGAAGGCGTGGCAACCCACTGCCTGAGGCCATGCGACTAACGATATTTTCTACGACAACAACCGATGAATCGACAATCATACCTATGGCAATAACAAGGCCGCCCAAGCTCATAAGATTTGCCGATAAACCCGCATTATCCATCAGTAAAAACGTAGAGAGTGCTGCCAGTGGTAGTGATAGAGAGACCACCAAGGCTGCTCTGAAATTACCGAGAAATACAGCAAGCAACACAATCACCAACACCACGGCTTGAGTAAGCGCGGAAGAGATGGTGTCAATGGCGGTATCAATAAGCCGCGATCTGTCATAGAACACGTTCAGCTCACTACCCGGGGGCAAACTGGTTTCTAGCTGTACCAGTTTCTGTTTGACACCGCTGATAACGGCACCGGTATTGCTGTCTTTGAGGGCAACAACCAGCGCCTCGGCGGTTTCCTCGCCGTTACGAGACACCGCTCCGTATCTGGCTAGGTGTCCGACATCGATATCAGCGAGTTCATCGAGTCGGTAAACAACGCCTTGGGCATCTGGGACGGGAACAGCGGCCAAATCTGCAATGCCCGTGAGTCGGCCCTCAGCTCGAACGGTGAAAACATCATTGCCCTGTTGCAACCTGCCCAAACCCGTATTCACATTGTTCGATACAACGGCCGCGCGCAGCGCCTCGATATCTATTCCAAGAGCGTCAAGTCGCTCGATACGCGGCGTCACTTGATAGCTACGCGCATACCCACCTAACACATTGACGTCTGCGACACCGGGCACTGATCTAAGCGCAGGACGCACGGTCCACTCCAACAACTGACGCTTCTGTAGAGCATTCAATCGCGGATTCTCAAGGGTAAACATGAACATCTCGGACAGAGGGGTGCTCATAGCAGCCACCCCCCCCTCTACCGTGTCGGGCAAGTCTGTTCGAACCGCAGCCAAACGCTCATTGACTTGCTGCCGCGCCCAATAAATGTCAGTGCTCTCTTCAAAATCGAGCGTGATACTGGTGATTGCGTACTTAGTGGTAGAGCGCAGCATCACTTGTCGAGGAATACCCAAAAGCTCGGTTTCTATGGGGTAAGTGACCCGTCGTTCAATTTCCTCGGCGGTCATACCGGGCGCCTTCATAATGATTTTGACCTGGGTAGGGGCAATATCGGGGAAGGCGTCTATCGGCAAATGCTGCCAAGCATTAAATCCCGCCACTACTACCAGCAACGTTGTGAGAACAACAAACAGCCGCTGGGTTAGCGAAAGCCGAATCAGGGCAGCCAGCATTTAGTCGCCTCCCATACCCATGAGGATGCCCTGAGCTGCACTCACCGACCCGCTTAAAACCTGTGCGCCTTCAAGCTTAGTGTCGACAGCAATGGCATACCGTTCGGGGAGGTCTGCGAACAACTCCACGGGATGAAGCTCGAGACTTTGTTGATGCTTGATAAAAACATGGGGCTTTTGCTGCCATTGAAAGACCGCGTTGCGAGTTACCAACATAGCCGACCCTTGATAACTCGGTTGCACGCTAAGGGTAGTTTCCAATGGCCATCTACAGGCCAAAGGCAGGCTCTCGGTCCAAGCATAACGCCGATAACCAACGACCACCTGCTCGATGTACTCAATAATCAGTACGCACTGACCTGCACTAACCTGCAGCAACTTATCGGCACTCTCCGAGGGTACGGCCACCTGTAATCGCATCGCAGCATCGGGAATGATGGCGAACAGGAGATCACCTTCATGTCTAGGTGGATTGCGCGGGTCAAACATCACAATGCCCGACTCAGGAGCAACAACCTGCAGCACCTCGGAGTCGGACTCAATCGGTAAAAGCAGCTCGGCAAAGTGCGCCATATGCTCTAATTCGAGTGCAATCGTTAAATAGCTATCTTGTATATTCGACCACTGCTCCGCAGACAGAGTGCCATTGCCATATAACGGCGCATTCTGTTTATAACGCGCCTCAGCTACCCCATGGCGCTCTTTCAGCGCGTCATATTCAAGCAGCCAGTGATGAATCTCCGCACCTGTTACACGAGCAACAACCTGACCCGCGGCTATCTTTTCACCAGGAATCACCTGATAAGCCACTCGTTGTGGGCTACTGGGCAGCAGAACACGAAAATCGTCTCCGCCTCGTGGACGCACAACCGCGGTCAGCGATGGTCCGGGAATTTGATCAATTTTCGCGACAGTCGAAAACGTTAAAGAGAGATCACCTAATGCCGATAAGGGCAGCTCCTGCGCTGCCAGTGGCTGAGCCAAAGTAAAGGCCACCATACATCGGAAAATCCACATTAGAGCCCCCTCCCTGCAGCTTGTAGTCGTCGTGCCCGATTACGTCCCATCAATACAATGGTTCGATTTAATTCGGTGCGAGTTTGTTGTATGTCGAGTAAACGCTTCAAACGAATTTCACTGTCGATTTCATTGGTTACCTGAAGTGCTTCAAGTTGCGTTTGAATGTTATCGCCCAAGGACACCGCTTGCTGCAAAAGGTCCACTCGATGCGCTAAACGCTCGGCTTCTTGATGGAGTGACTGCCATTGATCATTTAGCTCAAGCCACACCTGATCTTTCTGTAGTAAAAAATCGTGCGCCGCACTGCGCCGCTCGCTTTGATTACCACGGCTAGGACGCTGAAACAGTGTTAACGGCGCCTGCACGGCAACCCCATATTGGGACTCGGTGAAACCAGGAGTTTCGAAGTTACGGGCAAGTAGCGACAGATTCCATGTGGTCGTAGTCGGTGACGATAGCGCCAGTAATGCTTCTTGTTGCCGACGGGCCAGTTGCAACTGTTGAAGCGCGGGGTGTGCCTGCCAATCGGGTTCAGTAGGCACACTTTGCGACTCGGTTAAATCAGAGGGTACCGACGCCATGCCGGTCAGTAACTCGAAAGCCTGTAGTGCTGTCGCCTTTACTTTGACGGCATCGTCTAATGCGAGCTGCGCACTGATTAAAGCACGCTGAGTGATTAACGCCGTATACAGCGGCAATACGCCTGCGTCGGCTAGGGATTGCTGCCGTGCTTGTAAGGATGTCAGCAAGGTCAATTCAGCTTCAGCACCCTGAACATCAGCGCCCGCAAGCTTTACCACCCAGGCGGCCTCGCGCACTCGGCCACTGTAAAGCCAGCGACGATAAACCGCACTAGCAACCGTTTGCTGACTATCAACCCTCTCTAAGGTTTCATCTAAACGACGCCATTGCGCGCCTTTAATGGGGAAATTCAGTGCTATTTCAGTCTCGTCAGTGCCCAACACTTGATCCGACTCCAGATGACTCAGCGATACACTGGGAACCCCCGATAACCAGTCACTGGGCTCAACTTCTTCAATATCACTCAACGAGCCAGCTCGGGTAAGGGCTCCATTGACGGCGTTTTCTAGGGTATCTGAGTGCGCATATTGGGTGGCCACCATGATCAGAATCGACGTCACTATCCGCCTTCGGATGCTTGCTGAAAAATAAGTAAACATGGCGTCACTCGCTTTAATTCGTCGGTAAACTACCCATACCCTGGGCGCAAAGCATCGTACAGATGTGCCGTGTAGCGCCATTCGACATATGTCCAATGACTTCCAAGGCACTGTTTTTTGGTGAAAAAATGAAAGACTCCCTAATAGCAACACTGCTTGCTTCCATTGTTCTGCTTAAGCTGATGGATGTGGTGGCTGATACCGGCCTTAATCTGCCTTTCTGGCATTTGGCGCAAGAATGGGCACTGCTGGCGCTGTCGTTCTTAGGTTGTATCTACCTAGTGTTCGATATTCGCAGGCGTACCCGGGCCCAACAAGAACTGCGAGCATCGCTATCCCTGTCGGAAGACAAGCTGACTTCCCTAAGCTCTGAGTTACGTCGCGCAAGACACATCCACGGCGCAGCCATTCGCAGTCAATTCGATGCCTGGCAGTTGACGGTCAGTGAACAAGAGGTAGCCATGTTACTGCTAAAAGGGCTCAGCTTAAGAGAAATTGCAGCACTTAGGGACACTCGGGAGAAAACCGTACGTCAGCAGGCGTCGACTGTTTATTCGAAATCGAATCTCGAAGGTCGCCATGCGTTAGCGGCATGGTTCCTAGAAGATCTGCTATTGCCATCAGCCTGATCTTCGATGGCTCAACCGCCCTAGGCAAACTCCGTAAGGTTTCTCTCTAAACGCTGAAATAAAGAGACCACCGACGAACTACCCCGCTCATGGCCATCTGCATCGAACTGCCAGACCATGCCATCAAGATCAGGATTAGCAAAATACACAATACCGTGACGAATGGGTTCACTCGCTCGCTGACTGAGTACTCTGTGCCTAACTGCGGTTGCTTGGCGTTTGGCATAAGCTGTGATGTAGCTTAGTGCCTCACCAAAGTGAATCGCCAAATGCCCTGCACGAACCGGTACGTCGATAAAGACACCATCGATGTCGACTTGCAGTCCAGGTGCAGTGGCATCGAGGATAGTGACGAATCCGTAGTCAGTATGTGGGCGCAAACCCCAATGAGGGTGACGTGTATCATAATGCACAAAATTCAAGAACGCGGTGCCGCCTCCACCACTGTAACCACCCGATGCCCGCTGCCACAACGATTCCGGAATACCTGCCTCAGCTAATGCGTGACGCATAATAGTGACGCCAATAACGTCCAATTGTTGGCCAAACTCAGCCACCCTTGGGGGGTAATACTTATCCCAGCGATGACGACGCAGTGCCAACTTCGTCTGCTGGTTATTCTCTAGCGCAATAAACCCCTCAAGCTCGCCATGTTGGGGGATGTTTCGATAGTGGCTGGCGGGGTCAAGAAGCTCGGTACCAAATGCCCGAGCCGCTTCTAAGTTGAGGGTTTTGGGCACCTCGAGAAAAAAAACACCCAGACACCAAGCGCTATTGAAATCGTCGCGGGATGAAAAAACCAGAGCTTGGTCTCCGGTAATGGTCGCTGTGGGAATCCCTAAGCAGCCAACTGCCTGCATATCACGGTCACCCACTCGCAGCGTCACTGGCAGTGGTATCTGCAAATAACGGGGTTCTTGTCACAGGTCCACATAAGGCCGCCAGTACCGAGCGACGTCCCAGAAACGGTCGCCGCCCATGCATGACCTTGTAGTTATCGAGCAGCGCAACATCGCGGTTTTGCCACTGAATATCGACCGTGTGTCGGTAACAGATATCGATGGCCGCAGCGATGTGATGGTCGTCTATAAGCGAGCCATCGCCATAGCAAAGCCTGGGTTCCTCATCATCGGCACGCCGCCGCCAACCCGCCCCCGCGGCTACTATCTGATTGAAAAATACAGCCGTGCCATCGGGTGCCCGTGTGATGGCCGGCAAAGGCGGTGTTTGCACGGATAACACATGGTTTTGCAGCCACCGATAGCGGTAGCCCAAGGTATTCAGTTTGTATTCCGCTTGGGGCACATCAGCCACACCCAAGGTATCGGGCCAACTGCGTCCTTGTCCCGAGGCTTTATCGGCTTCAAAAGGCATAGTCGTGCGATAACGTACCCCCAGCGCTCGTAGTTGGGCAGTGAATGCGGGCTGCTCCTGTTCGAGGGTTACTAGCGCAGCATCCGATCGACAAATCGGCGTTGCTCCACCCTCAGGAGCAGCGTGTTCGCAGTAAAAAAATAGCTTGGTGGGGAATGTGAGTGTTTGCGCCATTTCGTGATGAAGAAAAATTTCCACGTCCGCCGGTGCCTCATTGGCAGTAAAGACTCGCTCCGTACGGTTGGTTCGAACCGCATTGGAAAAAGAGTCGGCGTAGCGGAAATTTACCCAATCGAATCGACCAACAAACCCATCAAAATCCCCGTCTCTGGCGATATCGAAACCACGAAAAACGACAAAGCCATATTCAGTCAGCCAGGTGTCGACGAGGGCACGCTGCTCGGCGGCAAGCACACCAGCCGTCGGTAGCGGAAATTCGGAGGGTGAAACAATTTTCACGTAGGGCAACGATGGTTGAAAGGGCGTCATAAGTGGATGCCAGCATTATTCATAAATAGCGTGAAAGTGATTAAACGCCAGTTCGCAGAAATCAGCCGGATTGTTAAAGCGCCGACCTCGCTCTAGGGTGTTGATGGCTGCCATGTCCTCGCTGCTAAGACAGAAATCAAACAGCGCCAAATTCTCTAGACGTCGTTCGCTGAGACTGGACTTAGGGATGACCGCGGTACCCCGCTGTAGGCCCCAGCGAAGTACCACTTGGGCTGGGGTACGCTGTTGTCGCTGCGCAATATCAGCAATCAGCGGCTCACCTAGCACTGAATCGGTTTCGGTAGCCATACCCAGCTCAACATAAGAAGCAGAGCCTAGAGGCGAGAATGCTGTAACCGGAAGATGGTACTGACTAGCGGTTCTTAGCAATGCTTGCTGCTGTAGGTACGGATGTAATTCTACTTGCAGCATACTGGGCTTGATGCGCGCATACGCCATCAAGTCATGCAGTAAGACCGCGTTGTAGTTACATACCCCTATGTGTTTCACCAACCCTTTATCGACCAATGCCTCCATCGCGCGCCAGGTCTCATGCAATGGAATAGCAGCGGTTTCCATGCGAGGTTGCTCTGCAGATGGATCAAATAACCACTCCGGTGGATAACGCTCATCAAAATCGACATAACGCAGCGCGATAGGGAAATGGATGAGGTACAGATCGAGATAGTCGAGCTGCAGATCAGCCAAACTACGGCGACATGCCGCCTCGACGTGCTCGGGTGCATGATAGGTATTCCAAAGCTTTGAGGTTACCCATAGAGACTCACGTGTACATAAACCTTGGCTGAGAGCTGCATTAATACCCTCGCCCACGGCATTTTCATTGCCGTAGTCACAGGCACTGTCTAGATGACGATAACCTTGGCTAATGGCGTTATAAACAACATCTCTTGCGTGAGCTTGCGCTATTTTCCAAAGACCAAATCCCACTAGGGGCATTGGGTCGTTACCCACATTTAGATACTGATTCACATCCTCTCCCATAATCCGTTTACCGGTATCAATGAATACGGGTCCATTCCTTGTGCGGAGAGCTCTGCCCGTACGTCGACGACCATACCTGAACGCAGGGACAACTGGGCCATTGCCGCAAGAATAATTGCCCACAGTCCCTGCTGACAGGTAGCGGCATCGGTAGGCTCTCCAATAACACGACGGTAAAAGCGGTCGTGCTCGAACAGCGTCGATCCATAGTGACCACCAGCTTCAATGTGCTCAGGAAAGGTGCAATCCATTCCGTCGTAGGCCTCATGCCCAGGCACCTCAATTTGGATGCTGGCCCTTGAGGGTCGATTCGGGTTGAAACTGGCACGCTCCGCTGCCCGCAGCAGACCTTTTGCACCGCCAATCATGAGTTCCTCGTACAACTCACAACTGAACATATTGAGGGTGAACTGCCCTTTAACACCATTCTCGTACTCCACGATTACCATGGCGTGGTCATCGATATCTGACGCCATACCATTGTGTTCGAAGGATAGAAAGTTGACGGCGCGCCCCCCCGTTGCAAATACCCTTGCGGGCAGGCTCTGGGCAATGCAATTGAGCAAGTCGAAGTAGTGGCAACACTTCTCGACCAGTGTTCCTCCAGAGAAACGGTTGAACTTATTCCACTCATCGACCTTGGATAAAAATGGCGGTCGATACTCGCAAAGACTGATGGTGTGCACAGCGCCCACCTCACCGGCTCCTAGCGCCCGCAAAGCCAGTTGATACTGAGATTTATAGCGATACTGCATACCTACCTGCACCGGTGCTGGGTATTGCTGGCTTTGTTCGACAAGGTAGAGAGCATCGGCCAAGGTGGTGGCCATGGGTTTTTCCAAAAAAATGGGTTTTCCCGACGTCGCTACACGTTCAAAGATATCGCGATGGGTAAAGTTCGGTGTGCATATTAGAAAGGCGTCGAGGCACTCGGAGGCCACCATAGCATCGAGGCTGGGAAAGCATGTTGGTACCGATAAGTCGCGCTCCATAAACATGGTCTTTGCCAAGGCCAGGCTCTGGGAGCTTGAATCGTAAAGACCTGCGATATGCGCCTGATTTAACGTCAGCACCGCAGCAATATGCTCGCGTCCCATCATGCCGGTGCCGATGACGCCGTAGCGTAGCGGGCGACCCAAGCCCGATGGTCGGTGTTCTAGCTCAGACACCATGGCATCGTACTGGGTACGAATGATGGGGCTACCCATGAGCACTGCGCACCGACCATGACCAAGTCACAATATTTATCACCACCAGCATCGCGATAGAGGCATTGAACAGCATCGACGGACCACCGACCAAACCAACAGGGGAAAACACAAAATAAAGTGCCACAACACACGAAAGTAAGCTGACAGCACAGGCCTTGGCATGGGGCCAGGGGGTCATATCAACCGGTGCTGATTCAGGCGTTGTGATACCTCGATCGGCGCTCTGCTCTAACGGCCAAAGAACTCCCGCCGCGAGCATCATAGCCACTTCCACAAAAAATAGGATGCCGTACAAGTGCAAGAAATGCAGTTGAATGTGGTCATTAAAAAGGAACTGAACACTGCCATACGCCACCAAGTGAAAACCAATGACAAGCTTCACGGCCCGGGCAGGCACCCTAGTCGTGAGCATGCCGACCAGCACTATGACGATAATGGGGATATTGTAAAAACCCGTGAAAATTCGAATGACTTGCCAGAGTCCCTGCGGCGCGTACTGTAATAATGGGGCGATCGTCATGGAGCATACGGCAATAACGACGCTACCCCACTGAGCACTTCGCACCAGAGCTTTGTCTGTCAGCGCAGGCTTAGTCTGACCAACACCCGTTGAATGTCGAATACGCAACCACCACGGTTGGAGAATATCGAGAGTAAACATCGTAGCGGCGCTGTTAATGAGCGAATTAAACGAGCTAAACACCGCTCCCAATAGCACCGCCAAAAAGAACCCCATGGCCCATGTGGGTAGCGTATCGCGAACAAGTTGAGGATAGGCAAGGTCAATCGTCGCCAAATCGGGGCCATACAAATGAAAAGCAATAACCCCCGGTATCATCATCAACAAGGGCACTAACACCTTAAAAAATCCTGAAAATAAGACGCCTTTCTGCCCTTCAGCGAAACTGCGAGCCGACAAGGTACGCTGGATAACATATTGATTGGAGCACCAGTAAAACAGGTTGGCGAAAATCATCCCTGTGAACAGCGTGGCAAAAGGTGTGGGATCGCTCGGGGCGCCAATTGCATTCAGTTTTTCCGTATGCTGGGTCGTTAGCGTGATAAAACCCACAGCGACATCACCATCGCCCAAATGTTGTAATGCTAGGAAGGGAACGGCGATGCCGATTACCAGTAGACCGATGCCGTTGACGGTGTCGGATACTGCCACAGCCTTCATACCGCCCAAAATGGCATACAAGGCCCCAACAATGCCGGTGATTATCACCGTCATTAGTAGCGAAGTGGGGTAGTCAAAACCTGTCAGGGCTGGGACGTCAAACAGCTTCAGTACGGCAACAGAGCCTGCGTACAAAACGCTAGGGATTGTGACTAAACCATAGCCCAGTAAAAACAGCGCTACGCTAATACGGCGCACATCTTCGTCATAACGGTCGGCTAAAAACTGGGGGAGCGTGGTAAAGCCGCCACGCAGATAGCGTGGTAAAAAGAAGAAGGCCATGGCTACCGTAGCCACGGCTGCAGTGACCTCCCAGCCCATAGCACTCATATTGAAACCGTAAGCAGAGCCATTGAGTCCAATGAGCTGCTCCGCCGACAAGTTGGTTAGTAATAGTGAGCCTGCAATGAACGGCGCACCCAAGCCACGCCCTGCGAGAAAATAACTATCGGCATCGTCAGTAGCATGTCGAGAGCGACCAAAGGCAATCAGCGCCACCAAGCCCATAAAAACGATGCAACTGATCACCACCACCAGCAGATCGAGTGACGACACGCTTTACTGCTCCATATCCTTGATCATATTGACCTTTGCCCCTATGTGACGACGTATGCTGTGGGGTTAAGTCTGCTACACAGCACTAACCTTGGCCGTAGCGCCCAATTTCGTCAATGAAAACCGCCGCATACTCATCGCACTTTTTAGGTCCGACCCCGTCAATGGCCAAGAACTGCGCCAACGTAACCGGTCGCTCCCGACACATGGCGAGCAGTGCGCGATCGTTAAACACGACGAACGCCGGTACTTTCTTGGTATCGGCAAGGGATTTCCTCAATGCTTTCAGGGCATCCCACAGGGGCTTATCGTGGGCCGACACAGCGGCCGGGGTCTCGACAACTCGAGAACCCTGCTTGCCGGTGCGAGTGCTTGCTGCTAGCTCACGATCTTTGCGCAGAGCAATAGCCACCTCGCCCCGTAACACCGCCCGGGAGTCTTCGGTTAACTTCAGAGCACCGTGGGCGTTCATGTCGACCCTTAAGACGCCTTTCGCTACAAGCTGTCGCAACACCGAACGCCAGTCCAATACAGATAAACCTGTACCGACACCAAAGGTAGGCAGCAGATGGTGATCATATTGAATAACGCGATCGGTCATCTTGCCGATTAACACGTCGATCACATAGTTGGCGCCAAAACTCTGGCCAGTGCGATACACCGCCGACAGCGCCATTTGCGCAGCCTGGGTACCATCCCAGGTTTCCGGCGGTGACAAACAGTTATCGCAGCGCCCACAGGGTTCGGTCACGACTTCACCGAAGTAATCGAGAATGACGTTGCGTCGACAGGAACTCACCTCACACAAACCCAGCATGGCATTCAAACGCCGCCATTCAATCCGCTTAAACGCATCGTTTGCCTCTGATTCCATCAGGCGCTGCCTAATCCAGGCCACGTCTTGAAAGCCGTATACCATCCACGCTTCGCTAGGCAAGCCATCCCGGCCGGCACGTCCGGTCTCTTGATAATAGGATTCGATACTTTTGGGCATATCGAGATGGGCCACAAACCGGACATCGGGCTTATCAATGCCCATGCCAAAGGCGATAGTGGCCACCATGACTAGGCCATCCTCCTCGAGAAATCGACGTTGATTTACCGCGCGATCGTCGTTCGACATGCCGGCATGGTAGGGAAGCGCATCGATACCATGATCGACCAACCAGGCCGCAGTCTCGTCGACCCGCTTGCGGCTGCCGCAATAAACGATGCCCGAGCTACCCAAGTAAGAGTGGCGAATAAAACTGTGCAACTGCTTACGCGCATCTTTCTTCTCTATGATGTTGTAGACGATATTCGGCCTGTCGAAACTGCTGACAAATTGACTGCCATGACTAAGATGCAACCGCTCCACAATTTCTTGACGGGTAGTGGGGTCAGCTGTTGCCGTTAAAGCAATGCGTGGCACCTCGGGAAAGAGTGTGGGTAACGCCTCTAATCGCAGGTAATCGGCCCGAAAATCATGTCCCCACTGGGACACACAATGGGCTTCATCAATGGCAAATAACGCGATCGTCACACCCTGTAATAACTCAAGGGTGCGGGTCTGTAGTAATCGCTCGGGAGCGATGTAGAGCAAATCGAGCTCGCCACGCTGTAGCGCCTGCTCGATATCCACGACTGCGGCGTAGTCGATTGTTGAATTTAAAAACGCAGCCTTCACGCCAAGCGCTTTTAGGGTTGCAACTTGATCCTGCATAAGGGCAATGAGGGGCGATATCACCACGCCACAACCTGGCCGAATCAGTGCGGGCACCTGATAGCAGAGACTTTTACCGCCCCCCGTTGGCATAAGCGCTAACACATGTTCACCGGCGACCACGGCATCGACAATGTCATTTTGCAGTGGTCGGAAGCTCTGATAGCCAAAAACCTGGTTAAGTACCTGAAGTGGAGTCATGAAGTCTGCAAACCGCATTGAAAAAGTGATGGAGTCGTAACCACTGACGACTGCGCTATGTTGCTCGCCGTAGAGCACCGATGAACAGCTTTTTACCTGGCACACCTCAAAAGTGCTCGGATTTGGTGGAATTTAGTCGCTAAGGACGACTACTAAGCTTACGACGTCAAAGCTAGACTTCGCGGCATCAGTGTCCACGGACTGCACTGTGAAACGTATCTCGTATTCGCGATAGTACTGACTCTTAGGGGCGCCCGAACAGTACATTCAATGATAACGAGACTATTTACTCCATGGAGGGATTTACCTTGAAACCACTTGCTAACCTCGCTCTGCTCGCTGCCATCACTTTCCTTAGTACAGGCTGTATTTACGTTAATGGCGAAAAAATCAACGTCGATGATTGGCGAGAAAGCCAAGTAACCCAACGCGAAGCCATCAGCCGTTTGCAATTGGGGCAAGCTTTAGACGCGGTCACAGGAGAGCTCGGCACCCCTGCTGACTCCGAAGCATTCCTCGACGAAGACACCGAAGTTAGAGTGCTGTTTTACCGTACACGCCGGACGCATGCCGACGGTGAAACCACTCGCGATGAAATGACACCCCTAGTCTTTCGGGACAACGTGTTAGTGGGGTGGGGCGAGCGCTACTACGCATCGTTTCAATAAGTACTAATTAATCGGCTTACTGGCCAATAACATTTGCTTGGTACCATAATGCTGGGGGAATACATGGGACTCAGCCTATGGCCACTGGCGACTGGTACCTAGAGGGCTACCTCTATCAACAAGAGCGCATGCACCGATTACCCATTGAGGGCGAGCGCTTTACGATTGGGCGCGGTCAAATCTGTGATTTGGTCTTAAATCGACACGACATATCGCGCCTTCACTGCCATGTAATGGTGCGCAATGGCCACCTGTATGTCGTTGACAATCAAAGCACCAATGGGACTTTCATCAATGGCCTCGAGATTTCCGATGAGCAGGAACTGTTGCATGGAGACATCCTGAGCGTCGCTAATACCGACATCCGCATAATTCGAGATCACGAGACCAGCCCACACATTACCGCCACACAGGTGGTGATTCATAATGATGATGACCAGCGCTTACTTGCAGGTGTGCGCCAACTCGAGCAACTTCTTGAACTCAAGCAGGTAACAACGCACTTTCATGCCATTTTCGACCTCAAAGGGCAATTACATGGTCACGAAGCGCTGGGTCGTGGGGCGGCTCAAGACCTTCCCGAGGCGCCTTGGCCTTTATTTCAAATTGCCGAGAGCGGCAACTTGGCTGTGCCTCTTAGCCGATTGTTTC
>CBFHMA010000015.1:0-21269 GCA_965656775.1 Luminiphilus sp. | reverse complement strand
TGGCTAGAGTTCGGTGCCAGCCCCCGCGCCACTATTGCCCTTGATCGCTGTGCCCGGGCCAATGCCTATCTGCAAGGGCGCGATTATGTCAGCCCCGACGATGTGCAGGCGGTGGCCATGGACTGTCTAAAGCACCGACTCATTGTGTCTTTCGAAGCCGAGGCCTCGGGCATCACCAGCGCACAGGCGGTAGAGCGTCTGCTGTCTGTCGTACCCATCGGCTAAAGTGATGCACACAGGGCTCGATGAACCCGTCTATGGGGCCACCATTGAGACGGCCGACTTAGTCACAGCGCGTTTTGCCGCGCGCTATCTGAACGTCACCCGGGCTAGCCGGGCACTGGCCCATTTGGCCGGTGCTAAGCGCTCTACCCGCAGAGGGCGTGGGGTGGAATTCGACGAGGTCCGCCAATACGCCGCAGGGGATGATGTACGCGCCATTGACTGGCGGGTCACCGCCCGCTCGGGGGAGGCGCACACCAAATTGTTCCATGAGGAACGAGAGCGCCCGGTACTGGTGGCGGTTGATTTGCGGCCACCCATGCAATTCGGTTCGGTTAATTGTTTTAAGTCGGTTCTTGCCGCACGGGTAGCAAGCCTGATCTTGTGGTCGGCCCTCGACCGGGGTGAACGGGTGGGCGGCATGGTTTTTGCCGGCGCTGACCCGCAAGATGTGCGTCCCCGTCGCTCGCGCCGCGCCGTGCTGTCGATGATTGGCGATATGCAGCAACTCGGACAGCAAACCGGTAATCAAGCAAACACCGAAACCCCAACATTTGCCGATCAGTTAAAACAACTACAGCGCATTACTCGGCCCGGCAGCAGCCTATTTCTCATCAGTGACTTTCACGATGGACTCGACGATGCCAGCCTCGATGCACTGCGCCGGCTCGCCAGCCATATACAAATAACGGCCATAGCCATCAGCGATCCCCTAGAGCAGCAGCTGCCCAGCGCAGGTCGCTACGTGGTGGCCGACGACAGGGGGCGCTATGGTTTGAATACCGGTGATGCCAGCCTGCGCCGACGTTATGAAGAAGCCTTCGTACTGCAGCAAGCGACACTCACCCAGCGCTATCAACGCTTCCGCATTCCCGTCATTGGTCTGTCGACTGCCGCAGCACCCCTACCCGTTTTACAACGCTACTTTCCCGCTCGGTAAGACACTCTATGGATCCCGACGTTCTACTGCAGCAACTTGCACCGCTTCGAGAGCCGAATCCTATCGGCTGGTGGCCACCAGCGCCCGGGTGGTGGGTGCTGGCGGTGGTCGTTCTTGTAGGGCTGGGTTTACTAGTACTGCTTTTATATCGGCGTCTACAGGCGCGGCGCTATCGACGCCAAGCATTGCAGCGGTTGCAACAACTCTGTAGCACCGGCGATGTCACTCTTGAGCAACTCAATCAGTTATTGAAGGCCACGGCCATGCGTGGTTTTCCAGCCAACGATGTGGCGCGTCTGCACGGTGCTCATTGGCAGCAATTTCTTAAGGCCACCGCTGCCAAACTTCCACCCGACACCTGGCACGAACTGGAACAGGTCTATCGCCAACCACGTCTGGCGGCATCCGCTGCGTTACTACAGCAAAGCCGACAATGGCTACGTCAGCACCGGAGCCAGCATGATTGATTTCGCGCTCCCCTGGTTGCTGCTGCTAGCGCCCGCTCCTCTGCTGGTACGCTGGCTGCTACCTGCCGCTAACGCTGAGCAAGCGGCGATACGCGCTCCCTTCGCTGCCCGCTGGCGTGAGTTAGCCGATAGCCATCGTATCGACTGGCGTGGTCGACTCCTTAGCGCCTTACTGCTGTGGCTTGTTTGGTTGCTACTGGTGATCGCTGCCGCTCGCCCCCAGTGGACTGGTGAGCCTATTGAGTTGGCCAACTCGGGGCGGGATCTCATGCTGGCGCTGGACTTGTCGGGCAGTATGCAAATTGAAGATATGCAGGTGGGTAATAGCTTGGTGTCGCGTATTGAAGCGGTCAAAGCCATTGCCTCCGACTTTACCCAGCGGCGCAGCGGCGACCGAGTGGGTCTTATCTTGTTTGGTACTCAAGCCTACGTACAGGCGCCGCTAACATTCGATGTACAAACGGTCACCCAGTTTATTCGTGAAGCTCAGTTGGGCTTCGCCGGTGAAGACACCGCCATTGGCGATGCACTGGGGCTTGCGGTGAAACGCTTGCGTGAGCGCCCTGCCAATGCGCGGGTACTAATACTGCTGACCGATGGCCAAGATACCGCCTCAACGGTAGATCCCATGGAAGCGGCGGCGTTGGCCGCCGAGATGGGGGTACGGGTATACACCATTGGCATCAGTCGGCGTTTGGGTAACCGAACTAACGCGTCGGGTGAAGTCGATGAAGCCCTGTTGAACGCCATTGCCGAAGGCACCGGCGGACGCTATTTCAGGGCCCGTAACCCCGCCGAGTTGCAGAGTATTTATCAGGTGCTCGATGAGCTAGAGCCCATTGAACAAGAAGCATCAACCTTTCGTCCCGTGCGCGCGCTGAGTTTTTATCCCATGCTGGGGGCTTTAGCAGTCGCTCTGCTACTAGCACTGCAGCGAGCATTAGGTGGTTTAGTCTTTAACCGAGCAAAGGAGGCGAGCAATGCTTGAAAACATGCATCTGCTGCGCCCCGATGCCCTGTGGTTGGCCCTGCTGGCACTGCCCTTAGTCCTGCTACTCAAGCGTATTGTCCCGGCGGCGGGTAGTTGGAGTAAAGTCATCGACCCGGCGCTGCTGCCGTTCATGCTAGAGGGCCGTCAGCAGCGCGAGCATAGAAGTGGTCAGTGGCTCATCGTGCTGGGCTGGTTGCTGCTGGTAGTGGGCGTTGCCGGGCCTAGCTTCAGTAAAATTGACGTGCCCGTCTTTCAAAAAGCCGATGCCCTGGTCTTGGTACTCGATCTCAGTGCGTCCATGGACGCCACCGACGTTCAGCCCTCTCGAGTGCAGCGGGCTCGCCAGAAAATCCGCGATTTGCTGGCTGAACGCAAAGAGGGGGTAACCGGTTTGGTGGTCTTTGCCGGTGATACCCATGTGGTCGCGCCCCTCACCGATGATCGGCGCACCATTGAAAATCTGCTGCCAGCCCTATCCACCGATATTATGCCTCTGCCAGGGGCAGATGCCGCCAGCGCGCTGCGGGCCGCGGCAAAACTGTTGGGGGCCGCCGGTGTCGCCAATGGTCAGATTCTGCTGCTAACCGACGGCATGCCCAAGTTCAACCCTGAAGATGTACTCGACGAACTGCAGCAAGCCGGCGCCACCGTGAATATTCTGGGCATTGGCACCGCCGCTGGGGCCCCTATTCCCATTGCCAGCGGTGGCTTTATGCGTGAGCGCGATGGCGATATTGTGGTGCCAGGGCTCGACGCCGGCGCCCTAAAAAATTACGCAGCGCAGCTCGGTGGACACTATGCCGACATCAGCCTCGATAACAGTGACATCGATACATTAAGCGGTGTGACCCTGCTAGAGGACCCGGGCGAGGTGCAACTCGATCGTAAAACCGACACATGGCTAGACCAGGGGAACTGGCTGGCATTAGTGGTGGCCTTAGGCCTACTGCCCCTGTTTCGCCGCGGCGCTCTGGCGTTACTACTGCTCATACCTTTACTGGTCAGTGATCCCGCCTTAGCACAACCCGCCGACAACCCAGCGTTGCAGGCTAAACCTGTGCCCATGACGCCGGCTGCAACCAGTGCCGCTGCCGAAGCGAACAACGGACAAGCCGCGTCCGATGAAACAGTCGCCAATAGCTCGGGTTTTGCAGGACTCTGGCGCACCCCCGATCAACAGGGGGCCGCAGCGTTGGCCGAGGGTAACCCGGCGCAAGCTGCTCAGTTGTTCGAAAACAATGCCTGGCGTGGTACCGCGCACTATGAAACCGAAGATTGGCTAAACGCGGCCGATAGCTTTGGCCGAGATGACGGGGCCGATGCGCTTTACAACAAAGGCAACGCTTTAGCGAAAGCGGGTGAATTTCAGCGGGCGCTAGAGGCCTACGACGCTTCGTTAGCGCAGAAGCCACAACAGGCCGATGCCCTGCGTAATCGCGACCTTGTAGAGCAACTACTGCAGCAGCAGGAAAATGAGCAATCGAAACAGGGTGACGACGGCGATCAGGGCGAGAAGAGCGAAGCTGAGCCCGACGATCAGGAGGGTTCAACCGCAGGTTCCCAAGGCACCGATTCGCAGAAGCAGTCGAACAATGATACTGACGCCGCTTCACCCCAGAACAACGATGAATCCAATGCCGACAGCGCTGAACAGACCGAGGGTGGCTCCGAAGGTGACGGGGATGCCGATGCCGGTGGTCAGCAACAGTCTGGCGGTCAGTCAGGGGTCGAGGGCACCAGCCAGGGCCAAGACGGTATGAGCGACGCCATGGCCGAGGAACTGCAGGCCCAAACCCAAGAACAAATGCGTAAATTTGACGCAGCGCTCGAGGAGCAACAAGCCCTTGAGCAGTGGCTGCGTCGAGTCCCCGACGACCCCGGTGGGCTATTACGTCGCAAGTTCCGCTATGAAAGTATTCAACGATTGCGCAAGGGGGAAGAGCCCGATGAAGATGTGCGTTGGTAGCCGTCGCTATTGGCTGACCCTGCTGGTTCTATGCTTGTGGGTTGCTGCGCCCGCTAGCGCTCGTATCACCGCCACGGTCGACCGTACTGAGATTGCCTTAGGTGAAACCCTGCGCTTAATGCTGAAAGCGGATGATGGTGAACACCCTGACGAGCTCGACTTCGCGGAGCTCGAGCAAGATTTCCGCATCTTACAGCGCTCCAGTGCAACTAACGCGCGCATCACTGGCGGCCAACAGAGTGTGTCTCGCACCTACGAACTGGAAATTGCACCGCTCCGAGACGGTGTATTAGCCATTCCAGCCTTTAATTACAGCGGCCGACGTACAACACCCATTGCGATTAAAGTGGACCCAACACCCAAAGTCACACCTGGGGTAGATCAAATTGCCACTTTTAACGCGGAAATCAGCGATACCCGTGTTTACGTGCAGGCCCAGACAATCCTAACCATTACTTTGCAGCAGTCGGTGAATCTCGATAACCGTGCTGTGTCTGAATTGAACATACCCAATACCTACATAGAACCCCTGGAACAAAAGAGTTTTCAACGCACCATTAACGGCCAAGTCTGGCTAGTGAACGAATTGCGCTATTCCCTGTTTCCTCAGCAGTCGGGCAGTCTCACCATTCCACCTATCAGCTTTTCAGGCCGGGAACTCTTACCCGGCCGCTCTCTGCTTGGGGCACGGTTGGGCAAAAGCATCAATTTACAGACCAAGCCCATTACCCTCGACGTAAAAGCGGTCCCCGATAGTTTCCCCGGCGATATCTGGCTACCCGCACGCCGATTGATACTGGATGAGAGCTGGAGTAACTCACCGGAACGATTGAACGTCGGCGACTCTACTACCCGCACCCTCGAAATCATCGCAGAGGGCTTGCAGGGCACCCAACTACCGCCTATCACTAGCTTAGATGAGGGCGTCTCATTGAAGGGCTTGCGCTTCTACCCCGATAAAGAAAACATCGAACACTCGGAGATACCGACGGGACTCGAAGGCTATCGCTTACAGAGTGAAGCGTTAGTGGTCACGGAAGCCGGCGACTGGGTGCTACCCGAGCGGGTTATCCCCTGGTGGAATACCGCCACAGACACATTGGAATATGCCCGGTTACCCCCGGTCACCGTAAAGGTAGCCGGTGCCGTCGCAACAACCAGCCCGAGCACTACCGAACTACCCGTCACAGATACCACCGGGGTCGCCGAGTTACCCTATCTTCGGCTGTGGCAAGGTTCGGCCGCGGTTGGCTGGTTACTGGCATTGGTGATGACCGGGCTCTGGTGGGGCGGTGGTCGCCCGAGGGTCGCGTCTGATCCCAGTAAGCCGTCAACGTTTAGTTTCGACAATCGTGACTTGATGGGGCTACGTTTGGCTTGCAGCCAGAACGACCCGGTGGCGGCACGTAAGGCCCTACAACACTGGGGCCAGCGCTGGTTGCAGTGTGCCCAACCACCCACCTTAGATGCGCTGGCAGCACGGGTGGATGAACCACTACAGGCAGAGATTCAACGACTCGATCGGGCAGCGTTCAGTGTCGCTGACCAGGAGCCCTGGCGCGGCGACGCCCTATTCCAAGCGGTCCGAAGCCAGTCTCAGCGGGCGTCGGCACCCAGTCACGACGAGCTTGCACTCTACCCCAGTAATTAAGTCATTTAAGTGCTGTATTCATTCGGATTCGCAAAGGCACTTCTGACCGCCATGGCGATGCCATATACTGGCCTCCCGAATTACGTGGTGCTGTATGAAACTGCTACTGGCCGAAGATGATCCTCAGGTTCGCGTTGAATTGCGCGAATTGTTGTCGGAAGAAGGGTATACGGTGGTCACCGCTGCCGATGGTATCGAGGCATTTGAGCGATTCCGCGACGACACTGACATTGAACTTATGCTGCTTGATATCCGGATGCCACGCTGCACCGGATTGCAGACCCTCGATGCCATCCGCCGTATCGACAGCAACGAGAAGCGCATCTACGAAACCATCTTCATCACCGGTAACAACGACAGTGAAGCGGTCATTGCTGCGCTAAAGCTAGGCGCCTTTTCATTCTTGTTTAAACCCATTGTCATCGCGCAGCTATTGGCGGAAATTGAGGATGCCAAAGACCGCATTAACCAGCGCCGCTACCGACGGTTCCGTGAAGACACACTGAAGGCTCAGGTCGAATCAACCACCAACCAAATTACCCGCCTAACCGATGAGTTACGGGGTGGATTTGCCGGGGCCATTGAATTACTCGCGCGCTCGGCAGAATACGATGTCCCCGGCATTGATTTACATGTGGTGCGCATTGGCGATATGGCCGCCTGTTTATCGGCGCGGCTGGGCTACAACACGTTACAACAACAGCAGCTACGCTTAGCTGCAATGCTTCACGATGTGGGTAAAATTACGGGACCGCGCGAGCTGTATAGCGCTAATCGAAAGCTCACCGCTGAAGAATTCGAGCAGACCAAAGGGCATACCGTAGACGGGGCTGCGTTCCTGGCCCATCACGATGAACCGGTATTTGCCGTGGCGCGGGTGATTGCCGAGCAACACCATGAAAACTACGATGGTAGCGGCTACCCCCGCGGGCTATCGGGTGACGCTATCGCCCTCGATGCCGCCATTGTTCACGCAGTCGACGTCTACGATAACCTGAGAGCCCAGCGTCCCTATCGAGATCCACTGCCCCATTATGTCGCCCTCGAGAATATGGTCAACGGCGATGACAAATCGACGCCCGAGCACTTTCACCCAAAGGTCCTGCAGGCCCTGCTATCCCAACACCGGGACATTGAAGCCATTTACGAGCGGTTTTGTATTCCCTCAGTGAACGCTGGACATGACAACCCCTAGGGACCCCGTCCCACTTCACTGCGTCTTCGAGGCGCTACCCACACCGGTTATGGTGTTGAGCCACGATCTCACAGTGGTCGATAGCAACCAAGCAGCTCAGCCCTATTTGCAAGACTTGGACGCTATGCTCGCTCTGGCCACAGGACTCATTGGGTCGAAAACATACCCCACCGATACCGATCCACCGTTTATTCATTCGCTTATTGCAGTGCACAGCGGTGTTACCGACAAAGCCACTCTCCAATGCCAGTGGCAACGTGCGGATGCAACAGCTACCCTGAACGTGGAGCTGTGCTTAATCGACCAGCCCTCGGGTTCCCGTCATTACCTGTTGTCACTCGCCGACGTCACGCCGCTGGTGGAGGTGCGCCAGCAAATGGCACACGCGGCTAAGCTCGCCTCTATTGGGGAAATGGCGGCGGGCATTGCCCATGAGCTCAATCAACCACTAAATGTCATTCGTATGGCCAGTCAAAACCTGCGACGAGCCACCCAGAAAGGTTCCCTGACACGGGAACTGGTAGAACCCAAGCTTGAGCGCATCCAACAGCAAATTGAGCGCGCCAATCACATTGTGAGCAGCTTGCGCCTGTTCGGTCACCCCGACGAGTTTGAGCCCCAGCGTCTGCGGGCATCGAGCACCGTGGCGTCGGGTTTAGCCCTGGTCGCCGAACAGCTAGAGGCGCTGGGCATCTGCATACGCTATCGCCCTCTACAGAGCGATGTCTACGTCATGGCCGATGAACATGCGCTGGCGCAAGTGGTGGTTAATTTGCTTGATAATGCCCGCGATGCGGTGCTGGCTCATCACGCAGAAGGGGCCACTATTAGCCTGCAAGAAAACGCCGACGACCACTTTTTTGCCCTCACCGTTGAGGACAACGGCGGCGGCATTGATAAAGCCGCCATCGACCATATTTTTGAACCGTTTTTCACCACCAAAAAAATTGGCACCGCCACCGGTCTTGGACTGGCCATTAGCTATGGTGCCATCAGCGCCTTAGGCGGTGACATTCGCGCCACCAATACCCCTGAAGGCGCGCGCTTCACGGTACGAATACCCGTATCACCATAGCCCCCCCTAATACTAGGTTCCTCACCATCGTCTCTGGGGGCGGAACTGCAGCCTCATGGGTGGGCTGACCGTCACTGGGACAGCGATCGATCGACGACTTCGTAAACATCCCGAGACAAACCGTCTACCTGCGCAATGCGCTCTAACTCCAAGCGCATTAACTCGACTCCATGCTGGTAGCGACGGTAACGGGTAAGGGGTGAACACAAACGGGCAGCAATTTGAGGATTACTGGCTTGCAAGCGAATCACCGCATCGGCAAGCAGACGGTAACCGGCGCCATCGGGGCGATGAAAACCGGTGGGATTGCCGGCACTGAAGGCGCCGAGCAGGGCTCGCACCTTATTCGGATTGCGCCAATCGAAACTGGAGTGCGCCATTAAGGCCGTGACCTCATCGCAGGCTGCTTCACCTGGCCGCCCAGCCTGGACACTAAACCACTGATTCACAACCAGGGCCTCGTGTTGCCAGTCGTTAAAGAACGTCGCCAAGGCCGATTGGCGGGCTTCGGCGTGGCCGTAATGCACCAGCACCCGCAAGGCTGCCAGTCGATCGGTAAGGTTATCGGCCGACGTGAATAACCCTGTGGCATCGACTACTGCGGCGTCAGGTAAATGGGCCAAATAGTCGAGAGCCAAATGGCGCAGCGCTCGGGCGCCAATTTGAGGTCCCGATGCCTGATAGGGTTCGGTACTCGCCAAGTCCGTAAACAGCGCACGCCATCGAGCTTCAAAGCGCTGGGCAATGGCTAACTTCAATTGCTCTCGGGCATGGCGAATGGCAAACACATCGACGCCGCCACTGGCGGCTACCAAATCAGCGAGGTAATCCTCACTGGGTAACGTCAACAACTGGGCAGAGACAGCGGGGTCTTGTACGTTGGCTAAAACACTGTCGAAGGCAGTGAAAAAGCCCTCATCTAAGGTAGCACCGGCCGCCACTTGAGTAAGCACTTGGGTCGCATAACGTTGGAAGGCATCCCATCGAACAAAATCGTCATCATCGCCGGCGATTAGGGTCTGCAGGGTGCTAGTGTTTTCCTGGGTCTTTACACGCACCGGCGCCGAGAAGCCACGCAGTAACGATGGTACTGGACGCGATGACAGATGTTCAAACTCAAAACTCTGCTGTGCCTCGGTGACCTCAAGCAACACCGTGCTACTGCCATTATCAAAGCTTTTCGGCTTTCCGTTCTCCAACAAGCCCACGGCTAGTGGAATATGCAGTGGCTCACTGTAGTCGCCGTTGCGCTGACGCACTGTGAGGGTATAGCGGCCATGTGCAGGATCATAATGGTCCTCGACAGTCAGTTCAGGGGTACCTGACTGGGCATACCAGTGCCGGAACTGGCTCAAATCGCGGCCCGAGGCATCGGCCATGGCAGTCACAAAATCATCGCAGGTCACCGCCTGACCATCATGGCGCTTGAAATAGAGTTGCGCACCCGCAATAAAGTCGTCATGGCCAAGTAAGGTGTGCAGCATACGCACCACTTCAGCCCCCTTCTCGTACACCGTGAGGGTATAAAAGTTGGAAATTTCAATAAAGCTATCGGGGCGCACCGGATGGGCCATAGGGCCCGCATCTTCCGCAAATTGGTGGGTGCGCAAGAAGCTCACATCCTCCACCCGCTTAACCCCACGAGAGTTCATATCGGCGCTGAACTCCGCGTCGCGAAACACCGTGAAGCCCTCTTTCAAACTCAGTTGAAACCAGTCGCGGCAGGTCACACGGTTACCCGAGTAGTTGTGAAAATACTCGTGAGCCACAATAGCCTCGACCCGCTGATAGCCCGCATCGGTGGTAATGTCGGGCGCGGCAAGCACACAAGAGGTGTTAAAAATATTCAGGCTCTTGTTCTCCATGGCGCCCATGTTGAAGTCGTCGACCGCCACAATATTGAACAGATCAAGGTCGTACTCCAGGCCATAAACGGTTTCGTCCCAGCGCATAGAGTGTGTCAGCGATGTCATTGCATGATCGCAATAAGCTAAATCTTTCGGTTCTACATAAATACGCAGGGCGACTTCACGACCCGATGCAGTGACAAAACTATCATCGACCCGAGCTAAATCGCCGGCCACCAACGCGAACAAATAACTGGGCTTCGGCCAAGGGTCGTGCCACACCGCCTGATGACGACCGTCGTCGAGGGTGGCTGAAGACTGTAAATTGCCATTACTCAGTAATACGGGGCAGCTGCTGGCATCGGCTTCCAGCGTGACCGTAAAGACACTGAGCACATCTGGCCGGTCGGGGAAAAAGGTAATCTTACGGAAGCCCTCGGCCTCACACTGAGTACAGTACATGGTGCGTGACTTATAGAGCCCCTCGAGTGACGTGTTGTCCTCGGGGTGAATCGTGACGGTCGTCTGCAGGGTGCATGACCCGGGCACCTGCCTCAAGGTCAGCTGAGATCCATCGTAGTCATAGGTGTCGGGTGCTAGGGTCACTCCATCGATGGCAATAGACTCAAGCTGAAGATCTTCACCATCGAGGATGATATCGCTCACACTGCTGTCGGTACGTTGCAGTTGCAGCTGGCTAGTGACACGGGTGTAGCCCGAAAAAATAGCGATAGTGAGCGCTACGGAAGGCACTTGAATATTAGGCGCCTGATAATCTTTTCGGTAAATAACCGAGGGCGAGCCCTCTCTAGCCATTGCAGCATTCATGGCGTAATTCCTCGACGTCTTCGTTGTGGAAAAGTAATGGAATGTGTAAGTAGTAGGCTAGCGGTTTCGTAACCAGTGACCAAGCAGTGCAATAAGCGTCGTGGGGTCAACTGGCTTCACCAGGTATTCATTCATTCCGACTGATCGGGCGGCTTCAATGTCGGCACCGGCGGCGCTGCCCGTCATGGCAATAATAGGCATTGATGCATACTTCGGCTGACGGCGAATTTCTGCTGTGGCGGTAAAACCATCCATCACTGGCATGCGACAGTCCATCAGTACGCCATCAACCGCATAAGACTGAAGTTTCTCGAGAGCTTGCTGGCCATTATTAGCGGTGAAGACAACAGCGCCCTCGGCTTCTAGTAACTCTTTTACCGCTTGCTGACTGTCAATATTATCCTCAACCAGCAGCAAATAAACCCCTGCCAAACTATCGTCTTCTAACACATCGACCCGAGACACCACCGGCTTAGGGGGCAAAACTTGCGTTTCCGGCACACCGAAGCTTGCGGTAAAGGTGAACGTACTGCCCATGCCTCGGGCGCTTTGGACCTGAATATCGCCACCCATCAGTTCAACCAACTGCTTCGAGATCGCAAGCCCCAGGCCGCTGCCGCCGTATTTACGAGCCACCGACGGACTGGCCTGGGTGTAAGACTCGAATAAGCCTTCCTGCTCCTCGGGAGACATGCCGACCCCGGTATCAATAACACTAAAGACCAACTCCGTTTGCTGTGGCTGGCTAATCAGTACCGATACATCGAGCTCTACCGTTGAGCCTGGGTAGCTAAATTTAATGGCGTTGCCAACCAAGTTAACAACGACTTGTGCCAGACGATGGACATCGCCCATTAGCTGTTCGGGGACATCGCTGTGCACCGAAAACAGTAGCTTCACGTCATCGCCCTGGGCACGGGTCAACAACATTTCACGGCACACTTCCAAACTTTCACGCAGGGCAAATGGGCCCGAGTCGAGCACCATCATGCCCGCTTCAATCTTCGAGAAATCGAGGATGTCATCAATGATATGGCCCACATAGTCGAGGGAACGCTCGGCGGTACGTATGTGGCGGTTGGCATGACTCTTGCGCTTAGCTCGGCGAGCCATATGCAACAGGCTCTGCAGGGCCTGTAGCGGTGTTCGAATTTCGTGGGTTACCTTGGCGAGGAAGTCGGTTTTGGCCTGCACCGCCGAGGACAATTCCTCTTTACTCGCCAGCAACTCGCGCTGGTAACGGGCCTGTTCACTGATATCTCTAAAGATCACCATGGCACCCGACGGTACATCGTTATCAAATAACGGCACCGCCTCGTAGGTGCTATCGAAGGATGTGCCGTCTAGACGCCATAACACCTCATCGTTAACACTCATGCTACGTCCACCAATAACCGCCTCGTGCATCGGGCAATCAGCCTGCGGATAAGGACGGCCATCTGGATGGGAATGGTGCGCTAGTGCGTGAAAGTTGCTGCCCACAATGGCGTTCATTGTGGCACCGAGCAGCTCGGCACCCACCGCATTACACGACACGATATCGCCCTGCTTATTCAGCTCGACGATACCTGTGCGTGCGTAATCGAGAATCAGGTCGTAACGCTCTTTGATCTGGGACAAATCATCGAGGGTCTCGACAAGATAATCGGTACGCTCGTCGCTCTGGGACTGCCACCGGCGACGCTCCCGTCGCTGCTTGATGATCAGCAGCGCAAGGATGACCAGTAAACAAGCACACAGCGCCGCGGCCATGACGTTGGCGCCTTAGCGAAGGTTGAGAGCAAGCTGGTAACCGCCATACTTGCGAATGTTTATGACACCGGTATCGAGCATTAAATACTGCCCTTTTATGCCCATGAGCGTGCCTTCAACAATAGCTGTCTTATCGAGATTATGAGCCTTAACCTTGGTAGGCCAGTTCAACACTGGGTAATCAATATGCACATCTTCACTGTGATCTAGCCACTGAATGGCGTTCAAGCCAAAACGGCTTTGCAGCCCCTCGATAGCATCGTGGCACTTGCTCGCCAATTGAGCCTGTAGCTCGGCTAGATCAATAGGATCGCCGTTGCCTTTGAGCATCGTCTGCCATGCGGTCTTGTCGCTAATGTGGGCGCCAATAGCCACTTCGAGCAACCCCGATTGCTGACGGGTTTGGACCCGTGCAATAGGACGAGCTTGCGTGGCCCCCTGATCCATCCAGCGGGTGGGTACTTGGGTACCCCGGGTTATGCCGACCTTGGCACTTGAGGTATTGGCCAGATACACCACATGATCAATGTTGCAATGCTGCTGCCCCCACTCGGGCTCGCGACAGGTACCCTCGTGAAAATGACATTTCTCGGGCTTCACAATGCAACTATCACATTGCGCTAAGCGCTGAAAACAGGGGTAGCAGTATCCTTGGTTGAAACTCTTCTTGGTGACCCGCTGGCAGTGAACGCAGTTGATAACCCCTAAAAACTCAATGGTAATGGCACGCCCAAGAGCACCATTTAAGGGCACACGTTGGTCACCGGCGCACCACTCATAGGCCACAGTGTCGTCTAAGGTAGTGGCCATTTTGCGTACATTACCGCTGACGGTGGTCATGAATTGTCCTGCCATTTGAGTGGCTTGGGATCGTCACAGACGTCATCGGCCTTGTGGCCTTTATCGATGTAGCCAATGCGTTGCTCTGGAGTCAGGTGTAATTCTCCCCAGGCAATGGCCGCCTGCATGCAGTGCTCGCGCTGTTCGGGGGTCAAAATACGGCCATCGCGCCAACGCCCCGTGGCCAATGCTTCAACCATATTATCGTAGACATCACGGCCCATGGCCTTGATGGTGTCAAAATAGGGATCGGACAAACAACAACTCCTGTTACTGACGCCTAGTAGCTCTCAGGCTTGGTGGCGGTGGCAATGATGGGGCCCAATATGAGGCCAATAACCAGCCCACCCGCGTGAGCGCCATTGGCAATAGCACCGCCGCCAAAAAATTCGAGGGCACCCACTGCGCCCAGAATAAGCCATACAAACATGAAGCCGAAAATAGCGTGGGGCAAAGGCTCTAGCCACGAGGGACGCACTTTGTTGGCACTCCAAATGAAGCCCAAAAACCCGTAAACCACCCCCGACATACCACCGAATAGAGACGGACCGGACACCCAATACTGAGCCCAGTTAGAAAAAATGGCCGATACTACAAAGATACCCAATAGATTGACCGAACCCAGGCGTGCCTCAATGCGTCGGCCGAATTCCCACAGCCACAGACAGTTAAAAATGACATGCATCCAGCTGAAATGCAGCAGTGTCGGTGTAATAAACCGCCACCACTGGCTGAGGCTTGGCTCACCAAATACCATGGCGCCGTCTTTGACCCCAAGCGGCACAAAGTTAAACAGGGGCAATAACACGCCGATACGAAGCGCGTAAAACAACAGGAAGGCAATGCTACTAACAGCAACCAAACCGAAAGCGACTGGGGCGTTGCGGATGTTATTTGGCAAGGGTATCGGACCACCGTAATTTATCGCGACAGCTGGCATAAAAACTGTACCCCGGCGGGTGTAACAACGTTAGTCGCTCGGCTTTTTTTGTGATCCAGATCACA
The DNA here is from genome assembly GCA_965656775.1 of Luminiphilus sp. Classification (GTDB taxonomy): domain Bacteria; phylum Pseudomonadota; class Gammaproteobacteria; order Pseudomonadales; family Halieaceae; genus Luminiphilus. The sequence goes on along the minus strand of CBFHMA010000015.1, from coordinate 6,490 downwards.
TCACCAGGCAGCGCTGTCAGGGATACCTGACCGTCACAAGTGACCGGCGGGTGGATTTGATTGCGGCCCACCACATCGATGCGAATAGCACTGTCACCGTTGACCACAATGGGGCGGCTGGTTAAGGAATGGGGAAACATGGGCACCAGTACCATGGCGTCTAGGGAAGGGTTCATAATGGGGCCCCCTCCAGACATGGAGTAGGCGGTAGACCCGGTGGGTGTGCTTACGATAAGCCCATCGGCGTTTAACCGATAGACGAACTCGCCGTCTACCGTGAGTTCAAATTCGATCATTTGGGCGGAAGTACCTGAGTTAACCACCACATCGTTTAACGCTTCCGCCTGCCCCATGACCGCATCGCCACGCATCACCTGGACGTCCAGCAGGAAGCGCGAGTCGCGTCGGTAGTGACCATCGAGTACAGCGGTTACCTGCTCAACCAACTCATCGGGACTCACGTCGGTCAAAAACCCCAAACGGCCGCGGTTAACGCCGATGACAGGTGTGTTATGCCGAACCAGTGTGCGCGCGGCGCTTAACAGAGAACCATCGCCACCGATAACAATGGCCAAATCAACCGTGGCACCAATGGTTTCTCGGGGTTGCATGACGCGTTTTTCGAAGTGGGCCAGGGTAGCCAAACGGTCCTCAATGGTGACCTCGACTTCCCGCCGGTCGAGCAGTGCCAATAAGTCCGCCACCACTTGGTAGACTCCAGGGTGTTCTCGACGGCCCAACAGGCCTACCCGTTTGAATTCCGTGGTCATACCCTTTTGCCCTTGGCTGGCTTGCTGCTCTGGGGCACTACGTTACCCTAGTCCGCACGGGCTGTCGTCAGCTGGCGCAAGATTTCCCGGCGCATGGTATGACCCAACTCATAGGCAGGCAATTGCGCACGACCGATACCACTGGCGTTGTTTGAGCGGGTTTTCCATGCTTTCCCGTCAGCCATAAGGGTTTTAATAGCCACTAACATCGCGTCGGCACTGTCTGCGGCGGTTGCACCCGGTCGCAAGCTGGGATGGGCCCGTTCAAGGCCCCGACGGGTGGTGACTAACGGTATGCCTCTGGCCATGGCGTTAAGCAACTTGGCATCGACATGGCTCTCGTGCAACAGCGGATCCACCATTACCCGTATGCGTTTATCGAACAGCACCTGATCGTCACTACTCCAGTGCAAATGCACGCGTGGGGTGCCAGTAATCATCTCACGCAGTTCCCGCGTGGGTGCCTGACCAACAATATGGAAATTCAGCTCTGGCATCGATGCACTTAAGGTTGGCCAGATATCCTCAAGGAACCACCGTAAACTGGCTAAATTCTTGTCGTCAGATAGATAGCCAATGTAGCCAATGCGCTCGGCCGTCAGATTGCGATCAACATCAAGCAACGACGGCCTTGCGGCACCGGGCCGGGAAAAACTGTATTGCAGGATTTTCATGGCAACGCCCCGCTCCGACAAATCTGCCGCCAAATCGGGTTCGGCAAATAGCAGATCGACACCATCGAACACTGAACGCTCGTAAGCTTCGATGCCACGGTACGGCAAGCGGGCCAATACACCTAGATCAGCAAATTGATCTGCCACCACCGATTGACACAAATAGACCAAGGGCACGCTCAATCCAGCGGGACGATAGGCCCACGCTAGCAGCCCGTCGATGACAGCCACATCGCACTCGGCGGCGCGCTGTTGAATCGTATTTTGTAGCCGGGCATTGACCAGGTCGGAGCCCAACTGGTCGAGCGTATATTGCTTCAGGGACTTGTCATAGGGCCGGTCGGCACTGGAGGCTTCAAAACCGCCGGTGGCGTGCAATACCCCCAAGCTGACACGACACTCATTCAGGGTGCGGGTATCGGTAGCGCCCACCAGTGCCAGTGACACGTCGAAGTCACGACTGAGTAGCGCCACCACCACCTGAGAGCAGAGTGTGAGACCTAAGCCACCGTCCGCCTGGGACACCTGCTGCGCAATGTACAACAGCTGCGGTTGGCGGCTATCGGTGGAGCCTGTCACTGGCTGAGTCCTACATTATTACCCTGAAGAACGCGTTCGGCCCGATAACTGGAGCGCACAAATGTACCCGATACCACTTCCATAAAGCCGCGGGCTAAACCCCACTCCCGGTAGCGCTCGAACTCCTCAGGGGTCACGTAGCGGTCAATAGGGTAATGATTACGGGTGGGTTGCAGATATTGGCCCAGGGTTAACACGTCGACATGGTGCTTGCGACAGTCATCCATAGCCTGCTTAATCTCGTCATCGGTCTCGCCTAAGCCCAACATGAGTGAGGTTTTGGTGATGACGTCGGGTCTGTAACCCTTACCGTGGGCCAGCACATCGAGTGTTTGTTGATACCCCGCTCTGGGGTCGCGCACCGGATGGGTCAAGCGCTCGACGGTTTCCACATTTTGCGCAAACACTTCGATGCCGGAGTCGAGCAGTGTTTCGACTGCTGCGCCGTCTCCCAAGAAGTCGGGCGTCAAAGCCTCGACCGCGGTTTCTGGGTTTTGCGCTTTCACCGCTGTCACCACCGCGGCGTAATGGCCCGCACCACCATCGGGTAGGTCATCTCGATTCACGGAGGTCAGCACGACATATTTCAGCCCCATAAGCGCCACTGCGCGCGCAGTGTTGGCAGGCTCCTCGGGGTCGAGCCATCCCTTAGGATTACCCGTGTTCACCGAACAAAAACGACAAGCTCGGGTGCAGACATCGCCCATCAGCATGATGGTTGCAGTACCCGCACTCCAGCATTCACTCATATTGGGGCACTTGGCTTCTTCGCAGACCGTGGCCAGACGGTGCTCATGCACAATACCTTTGACCGCTTCGAACTTGGGGCTACTTTGAATGCGCATTCGCAACCACTCGGGCTTGGCTAAACGCTGTGCGTCGGCGCTACTGCGCTTAATGCCATCTTTAATGGCATGAATGCCTTTGTCATTGACGAATTTGTCGCCGCTGTGAATCTGCACCGTTGGTATCAGCTTTGTCGTCATGCTACCTCTGCTGAGTGTGGGTCGCCTTTCATACCGGTGCAGTATATCGTGTCACGCGCGGTTACTGCTGCAGCGCTGTTGGTGACTTTGCACGCTGCACCTGAACACAAACACCGTTCAGAGCCGCATTACCACTGAGTACGTCGAGATAATCGGTATCGGTAAGATCGTTACAGCTAACCCCCGCGTGCTGTTCGGCCAGCTGTAACTGGGTGCCCGACCGATGATGCCCATAGCCGTGGGGCAAACTGACTACCCCCGGCGCTACCCCTTCGGTGATCTCCAGCGCAACATCGACCGCGCCTACTCGACTCGCCACCTGCACCCAATCGCCGGCTTCAAGCCCTTCATTCTGCGCATCCTGAGGGTGCATCATGAGGGTGCAGCGGGCTTTTCCTTTGACCAAGCGTCTGAAGTTGTGCATCCAGGAATTGCAGTCCCGCACGTGGCGGCGACCAATCAGCCGATAGCCAGGCGCCGCCAGCTCAGTGTCAGCCAACAGTCGCTCACAATCGGCCAAGACTACCGCTACCGCTAAATCAATGCGTCCATTGGGTGTGCGCAAACGCCCGGGTAACTGCGGCTGCAGAGGCCCCAAATCGACCCCTGATGGCTGTGCTTTCAAACGCGATAAACTCAAACCATGTTCGGTATGCGTGCCATAGGGACCCGCCTGCAAGCCCGCATCAATCATGGCGTGGGGTGGCATGCTGGGTTTGGGGCTGACCCCCAGACGGGCCGCGACTCGCGCACCCAGCGCCTCGAAAATCTCCCAGTCGTGAAGTGCTCCCTCTGGACGATCGAATACGGGAGGGTTGTAGCGCGCTGTATTTCGCACCGCGTTCACATGGAACGCCAAATCGTAGTGATCGTGCTCTAGCGGAGAGGTAGGGGGCAAAATGACATCGGCATGGCGCGTTGTCTCATTGATCCAGGGATCGAGGGACACCATGAAATCGAGTTGCTCAAGTGCCTGCTCTAGGTGATGCCCCTCGGGGGTCGACAGCACCGGATTACCAGCGGCGGTAAATAGGGCTTTTACCTGATCGTCACCCGGTGTGGTGATCTCCTCCGCTAGCGCCGCCACTGGCAGCTCACGGTCAAATTCTGGCAGGCCGCGAACGCGGCTGTGATGTCGGCTAAATCCACCGGGACTGGCCGCGGCGACCTGATCAACAGCCGGCAAGGTGAATAAACTACCGCCCTCGCGATCGAGCTGCCCCGTCACAATATTGATGACCTGAATAGCCCACTGACAGAGGGTGCCATAGCGCTGGGTCGAGACCCCCATACGCCCGTAACAAATACCGCCGTCAGCGTCTGCCATATCGCGAGCCATCGACCGAATGGCGTCGGCCGGAATGCCGGTCTTGTCAGCGGCCGCCTCGGGACTAAAGGGAGCAACCCCAGTGGCAACCTGCTCGAGCCCATCGACCAGCGATGCCAAATGGCCAGGGTTTACCCGCTGCTCGTCGAACAAGGCATGCACAATGGCCAATAACAACCAGGCATCGGTGCCGGGTTTAATAGGGTAATAGCTGCTGGCCAACTCGGCGGTTTCGGTGCGCCGAGGGTCGATAACCACCAACTTACCGCCCCTAGCCACCAAGTCTTTCAGGCGCTGCTTAACACCCGGCACCGTCCAAATCGAGCCATTAGACGCCACCGGATTAGCACCCAACATTAAGAAATACTGGCTGCGATCGATATCGGGAATGGGAAACAGTAATTTGTGGCCGAATAACCAGAGGGATACCAAGTGGTGGGGCAGTTGATCGACCGAGGTGGCTGAGTAGCGGTTGTCGGTGCGAATATGCCGAAACAGCGCATTCTGGTGCGTCAGTAAACCGTAATTGTGCACCGCCGGATTGCCGAAGTAGGCAGCGACAGCGTTCACCCCAAACCGCTCAATGACCTTTACCAAGCCATCGGCGGCAAGATCGAGTGCCTCGTCCCACTCAATGGCCACGTGCTTGTACTCACCCGCATGGGTACGCACCCGTTTTACCGGCTTACGCAGCCGGTCGGGATCTGTGTGGATATCTTGCAGTGCAACGGCTTTAGGACAAATATGGCCTCGGCTGAGGGGATCATCCGGGTCACCCTTGATGCTGATAATACGGTCATCTTGGGTTTCGATGATGACGCCGCAAATAGCTTCGCACAGATGACAAGCTCGGTGGTGTTGCACAATAGCGCTCTCTGCCACAACAGGAATCCTCTTATTATGATGCTAAACTCAGGGGACCATCTTACACACCAGACCCACTCTGATGCGACGGTAAGTGACAACAGGGCTTTGTGGCACGCCACCACCGACGATCCCACCCCGTGCCCGCCATTAGGACAATCCCTCGACATCGACGTAGCCATTGTCGGTGGTGGCTACACCGGCCTTTGGACAGCCCTGTGGCTGTCGATCATGGACCCATCAATTGACATTGCCGTGTTTGAAGCAAAGCTATGTGGCCATGGCGCCTCAGGCCGAAATGGCGGCTGGGTCATGGGCAGTCTAGAGGGAATCGATCAATTTGCAGACACCCGCAATGGACGCCTACCCGAGGACGTTATCGAGATCTTGCGTCAGCTGCTGCCATCGTTTCAGGAGACCCTGGAACAACAGGGTATTAACTGCGATTTTCAACACGGGGGCGCGCTCTACAGCGCGGCCCGGGTAACCCAACAATATGCTCGCGCCCGAGCAGCTTTGAACGACTACCATACCCTGGGCTTTGATGATTCCGACTATCGTTGGCTATCTGCAACCGAAGCCCAAACGCGTGTCGCGGCCAGCGCCACGCAGGGGGCTATCGTCACACCCCATGTGGCGGTCGTGCATCCGCGCAAACTGGTTCTGGGGCTTCGAGCCGCTGTCCTTGCTCGGGGTATTCGCCTCTATGAAAACAGTGTCATTAAACCCGACAACAAGGTACTAAGAGCTCTGCCGCAGGGGGTAGTGGGTGCTGATAAGCAACCGCCCAATGACAACCACAGAGCAAATGCGGCGGCGCCAACCGTCAGGGCAACATCGGTGGTTTGGGCCACCGAAGGCTATACGGCTCGAGGCATGCCACTGTCTGGTCGATTACTGCCGGTGCACAGCGGCATGGTGGCTACCGAGCCACTATCCGATGACCTGTGGCAGACCCTGGGTTTCGAGCAGCGCCCAGGGTTTTGTGATTTCAGCCGTCTATCAACCTATTTGCAGCGCACCGCCGACAATCGCCTAGTCGTCGGTGCTCGCGGCCGAATGCTTTACCGCGCCAACCCCGGGCACACACTGCATGCTGACCCACGGGATACAAGGGCCCGCATAACCTTGGCGCGCCAGTTATTTCCAAGCCTGGCCGATACCGCCTTCCCCTATGCTTGGGCTGGTACCTTGGCAGTTGCACGACAGCAAACGCCCCATGTGGTGTTTGACCCGCACAAACGGTGGCTGACTGCCGGCGGGTACACCGGCGAAGGAGTCGGTGCCAGC
>CBFHMA010000014.1:0-21913 GCA_965656775.1 Luminiphilus sp. | reverse complement strand
ACGGCATGAGGAGATCACTGCTACCAGCACGGGTGTAGCCTATCTGACCATGCCATGTTAGGGGCAATGACGAACGTTGAGCGCCTGAAAAACGCAGTGCGCCGTAAATATCAGCAGCGCCACTACCTAGCCAATCTCTGTCATCCCCCGACGCCGCCTTGTAGCCCATCACCACCGCCGCCACTTGATCGGCTCGTCGATAAAACGCCTGTTGCAACTCGACTCGGGCATCACCCAGGCCGCGACGCTCAAAACGCTGATCAATGGTCAAATCGGGGCTCTGATAACGATATGCAAACTGGTTGTCGGGGGCGGCAGCGCGGCCACCATCGGTCATACCAAAGATATCGTGCCACCCGTTGATGGTGCTATCCAGAAAGCCTGCATCTTGCTGCACAAAGGGCAAGGTGACCTGAATAGACCAGCGATCATTGAAGCCGTAACTAGCATCGAACGACCAGCGGGTGGTTTCACCATCGAAGGCAAGGGTCTCGTTGGCACTGGCATCAACCACCCAGTGACTAGCAATGGCGAGATGACTGGCAAACTGCCAACCCGTGGTGATAGCCGCCGAGCGCTGGGGTGGCAAACCAATCAGTCCAGAAATAGGTGACAGGTTTTCAACCCAGATAGGGCTCGACGTGACATCTAACGTGACACTATCGGCTGGCGCTGATGCCAACGTTGAACTGTAAAGCAGTAACCCAATGAAGGCCCCACCTGCCAGTGGACACCGCCCAGTTAGATGCCGAACGAGCATGATCAATCCCAGCTGAACTCAATATTTGCATGCTCGCGCATTTGTGTGACAACAAAAGGACGGAACGCCGCACCGGTTTTGGTGTCGAGCCAGTCGCCCTTATCGTCACTCCACTCGTAGTGAAAACCACCCCCTGGGGTTGCTAGCCACAACTGCTCGGTCGGGGGTTGCCGGCTAAACACAAAGACGACGCCATTTGCAAAGGTGACATTGATAACACCCGCCGCCGTCGTGACATCCGGGTCTTCGACGAGTTCATCGAGCTTGTCTTCAAGAAGCTCGAAGGTGTCATCGATTCGTTGGTAATAGATATTCGTAGTCACGGTGACTCTCCTCTGCTCTTACCTCAACGCAGGTACCAGCGCATCATGAATCGGCCTAAAGAAGCTGAAGCCTGGCGCGAGCTTGATATACTACAGGTTTTTCGGAGTACTCCGTGGCCCTGTTCAAACTACGCCAACTGCCTTTGATGATCACGCTCCTATTGCTCACCGCTTGCGGGCAGCAAGGGCCTCTTATGCCTGCCGAGCCTGCCATCGATTCAGAAGCTGCAGCTGTCACTATCTCCGATGCTGACGCCACGGAGCCGACCCCATGACCACCACCTTCCATCGACATGCAGGGGAATTGCACTGTGAAGAGGTGCCATTAGCGTCAATTGCCGCCGCGGTAGGCACACCCACCTATGTTTATTCAAGGGCCCATATTCGCGAGCGATTTCTCGACTACCAACAAGCGCTGGGTAGTCGACCCCACCTTATCTGCTATGCAGTCAAAGCCAACTCTAACCTCGCTGTGCTGAACCTGCTTGCGAGTCTGGGCGCGGGCTTCGATATTGTCTCTGGAGGTGAACTCAAAAGGGTCATAGCGGCCGGGGGCGATCCATCGAAAGTGGTGTTTTCAGGGGTGGCAAAGACCGCCGATGAAATGACAGCAGCATTGCAAGCGGGCATTCGGTGCTTCAACGTCGAGTCAGAGCCCGAGCTGTTACTGCTTAACGAGGTAGCGCAGTCTTTAGGTCAAGTAGCGCCCGTGTCCATTAGGGTAAACCCCGATGTCGATGCGGGCACTCATCCCTACATTTCAACCGGTCTCAAAGAAAATAAATTTGGTGTCGACAGAGAGCAGGCGCTCACCCTGTATGGCACCGCCAAGGCCCTGTCGGGCATCGACCCTGTCGGTATCGACTGTCACATTGGTAGCCAACTACTCGATGTAGCCCCCTTTACCGACGCCCTCGATCGACTACTAGCGCTCATGGACGACATCGCCGCCCTGGGGATCACGTTAAAGCACCTCGATGTGGGGGGTGGTCTGGGTGTTCAGTATCATGAGGAGCAGGTGCCACCTGTGTCCGATTATATTCAGGCGCTAACCAGCCGACTGGGTGACCACTCTCCCTACGAACTTATTTTTGAGCCAGGCCGATCTATTGTGGCTATGGCAGGGGTACTACTGACCCGAGTGCATTATTTGAAACCCACGGTCCACCGCAATTTTGCGTTGGTCGATGCCGCTATGAACGACTTACTGCGGCCGTCCCTCTATGGCGCCTGGCAAAATATTGTGCCGGTGACCAACAGTGACGACGACGCGCAACATTGGGATGTCGTGGGACCCGTCTGCGAGACCGGCGATTTCTTGGGTAAAGACCGTCTATTGGCCCTGAAGCCAAATGATCTGCTGGCAGTGACAGGGGCTGGGGCCTATGGCTTCACAATGGCATCGAATTACAACAGCCGACCCCGGGCCGCTGAAGTCATGGTTGACGACGACAACTATCACGTCATTCGCGAGCGCGAGACAGTGGACTCACTCTGGGCCGGGGAGCACATACCAGGGAGCCCAGAAGCGTGAATCTTCATTTCACCAAAATGCACGGGGCCGGTAACGACTTCGTGGTCATCGACCTGATTCGTCAAAGCCTTGATCTAAGTGCTGGCCAACTACGTCAGATCGCCGATCGCCAGCGGGGTATTGGCTGCGATCAAATTTTGATCGTTGAACCGCCACACAACCCCGAATCCGATTTTCGCTACCGCATCTTCAACGCCGATGGCACCGAAGCAGGTCAATGCGGTAACGGCGCACGCTGCTTCGCCCGTTTTGTTCGCGAACAAAAACTGACTTGGAAACGGATACTTCGTGTCGAAACTGCGGGGGGCATCATGGGACTGGAGATCACCGAAGACGGGCGCATTTTCGCCGATCTCGGTACACCCAGTTTTGAGCCCAAGCTGATTCCTTTCGACGCCCCAGAACAGGCTCTCAGTTATGAGCTCGACGTCGAGGGCACCACCGTCTCGATTGGTGCCATTTCCATGGGCAATCCCCATGCGGTATTGCTGGTCGATCGGGTCGATCGCGCGCCCGTTGGCGAGCTGGGTCCGCTTATCGAGCGGCACCCTCGTTTCCCCCAACGGGTGAACGTAGGGTTTATGGAAGTGCTGACACCCAGCGAGATCAAACTGAGGGTGTATGAGCGCGGTGCCGGTGAAACCCAGGCGTGTGGTACCGGCGCCTGCGCAGCGGTTGTGCATGGCATTCGCCAGGGCTTACTCGATCGCGCCGTGACAGTGCAACTACCCGGGGGTAAGCTATCGGTATCATGGCGGAACGACGCTGGACCGGTATGGCTGGGCGGCCCCACCGCCACTGTTTTTGAAGGGTCCATTCGCTTGCGCGGTAAATAGCGCGCCCTGTCCATCCACTCTCAAAGCCCACGAGGCAATATCAACATGACCGGCGAGAATGCTTCTAATCCATCCCGTAAAGCCGAGGAAGGTGCTCTAGACCCAAGCGCTGTGGAAACGTTTTTCCGGGAGAACCCCGCCTTCTTCAAGCACCGTCCTGATTTGCTCATGGCTCTAGACCTACCCCACGGCGGCCCTGGTGCTGTGTCTTTGGTGGAGCGACAGGTCAATTTACTGCGGGAGCGCAATATCGAAATGCGCGGCCGCATTGCCCACATTGCCGACAGCGCACAGAACAACGACGTACTGTACAAAGCGACACGGGATACCGTGCTCGACCTGTTAAGTTGTCGCGATGCCAATGATGTGGGGTCACAGTTCACTAGCAGTCTTCACCGCCATTTTAAGGTGGAGTTAGCGGCCCTGCTCTGGTTCGATAACGCTAGCGCACTGCCGACGCTGACCAACGATGACAATACCCTATCGGCGGATCGCACAGCCCTTGTGCAAGCCCTCATCAAAGGGGGCTCCCCACTCTGTGCCGTACTGAGACAAGAGGAAATGACCGCTTTATTTGGTGCTGCCGCTGCCAATGGCTCAGCGGCGCTAGCGCCGCTGGTTATCGACGGTATCGTGGTCGGCCTTATTGCGGTCGGGTCATCGGATCCTCATCGTTACGAACCCACAGTCGATACCTTATTCCTTGAGCACTTAGCCGATGTCGTGGTGCGTCTGCAGTGCTTGGCACCCTGAGTGGTCTGGTAGCCCAGCATCTTGACGCAGCCTAGCGCCATGACCTTAGACGAGGCCCGCCAGCAATTTCTGATTTACCAGCGAGATGTCAGACAGCTGTCTCGACACACCGTGGAAGCCTATCGCCACGACTTGCACGGCTTCTCTAAGTTCTGCCAGCAGCGCCAGCTACAGGATCTGGGTGCTATTCGCGACGTAGACGTCAGGCATTGGATATCGTCCTTACATAAAGCGGGTAAGTCGGGAAAAACCCTGCAACGTGCGCTGTCATCGTTACGCGCCCTGTTTCGTTTTTTAGGTGAGCAGGACCTTTCCCTTGGCAATCCAGCGGCAGACGTGCGTGCACCAAAGTCTGAGCGTCGACTCCCAAAAAGTATTGACCCCGATAATATTGGGGTCTTATTCCATACCAATGACGATGATCCTTTGCAGGTTCGTGACCGAGCCATTGCTGAGCTGTTGTACTCCGCCGGCCTACGATTGTCTGAGTTGCTTGCGGCCAATATGGGTGATATCGACCCAAGCACCCGCTTAATCACGGTGACGGGTAAAGGACGCAAAACCCGGACCGTGCCAGTGGGCAAAATGGCAATTAAAGCACTGCAGCAGTGGCTCGATTTGCGGCCATTATCCGAGGATGCTCTAGGTCCCCAGTCGCCATTATTCGTCTCCCAGCGGGGTCAACGTCTCAGTGCACGCTCGGTGCAAGATCGGTTAAAGCAATTGGCGGTCCGCTCGGGACTTAGCGGAGATCTCCATCCACACATGTTGCGCCATAGCTTTGCCAGTCACTTACTGCAAAGCAGTGGTGATCTGCGGGCTGTGCAGGAACTGTTAGGGCACGCCAACATCAGCACCACCCAAGTGTATACCCACCTCGACTATCAACATTTAGCCAAGGTCTACGACGCCGCCCATCCGCGGGCGCAGCGAAAATATGAGAGCGAAGACTAATGGCTGCATCATTCTCACCCTCCTTCGGATCCTCCTCTGGCACACCTTTGCAGCTCATCACCTTCGATTTGGACGATACTCTGTGGGATGTGCGTCCTGCACTGATCAAGGCGGAGCAAGCCCAAAACGATTGGCTACTGCATCATTACCCCAGTCTCTCACCCTTGCTGGCCCCGGCACCGTTGCTAGCGCGCAAACAAACACTGGCCAAGCAGCAACCTGAGTTGCGCCATAACATCAGCGTGTTCCGCCAAACCCTGCTGACGCAACTGCTGCTTGAGTTGGGGTTAAGTGACGAGGAAGCACTGCAAAGCGGCATGGCCGCATTCCAGGTTTTTTTGAGTAAACGCAATGACGTTGCCATATTTGAATCGGCGCCCGATGTGCTTGCATCGCTGGCAAACACCTACACCTTAGGGGCACTTACCAACGGCAACGCCGATGTCTTCCAAACACCCCTAGGACAGCACTTCTCATTCGCGCTAAAAGCCGAAGAAGTGGGTGCAGCGAAGCCCGAACCCCAGATGTTTCAGGCTGCCATGGCGCGAGTAGGCGTGACCCCAGACGCTTGCTTACACGTGGGCGATAGTCACGATCACGACATTCAGGGCGCAGCGCGAGCCGGTCTGGCGTCGGTGTGGTTGACAGAGGTGGGCAGCACCAGTGACGTGGCCAACGCCATTATTCACTGCCTATCGGAATTACCAGCGCTACTGGACACCTGGCTAGCCACACCCACCAGAAGTTAGATCGCTTCTGCGCCCGTTTCACCTGTGCGGATGCGAATAACCTGCTCAAGGTCGGCAACAAAAATCTTACCGTCACCAATTTTACCCGTGCCAGCGGCGCCAATAATGGCTTCGACCACGGCATCGAGCTGGTCATCGTCGCAAGCAATTTCAAGCTTCAGCTTGGGTAAAAAGTCGACCACGTACTCGGCACCCCGATAAAGCTCGGTGTGCCCCCGCTGGCGGCCAAAGCCCTTCACTTCAGTCACCGTAACGCCCTGAACACCCACATCGGATAGCGCGGTACGGACGTCGTCCATTTTGAAAGGCTTGATAATGGCGGTAACGAGTTTCATCAGTAGTTTCCAGCGCTGTAGGTTCGACAAATGACAAAGGAAGAGTAGGGGATATTCAACCCTATTGGCAATGGCCCAGACCAATCGACTAAAACCATGTGGAAGCAGGTATAAAAAAAGGGGCCCTGAGGCCCCAAGCACACTCCAGAGGAGACGGTTTACTGAGTAAATTCGGGGTAGGCTTCCATACCGCACTCTGTGAGATCAGAGCCTTCAAACTCTTCCTCTTCGCTGACGCGCAGACCCATGACAGCCTTGATGATGGAAAACACAATCAGAGAGGCGACAAATACCCAGCCAAAGATGGTGAGCGCACCGATGATCTGCCCTGAAAAGCTAGCATCACCGTTGGTGACAGGGACTAGTAATAAGCCCAACAAACCGACAACACCGTGTACAGAGATAGCGCCGACAGGATCGTCGATCTTCATCTTGTCGAGGGTAACGATAGAGAACACCACCAACACACCACCCAAGGCGCCGAAGATCGTTGCCTGTAGTGCAGACGGCGTATCGGGGCCAGCAGTAATGGCTACCAAGCCCGCGAGGCAGCCGTTCAGTGCCATGGTGAGATCTGACTTACCAAACACCATGCGGGCGGTGAGCAAGGCAGCAATACAACCGCCGGCGGCCGCTGCGTTGGTATTCATGAACACCACTGCTACCGCGTTAGCCGATTCAACAGACGCCGTCGCCAGTACCGAACCACCGTTGAACCCAAACCAACCCAACCAGAGGATGAACGTACCCAAGGTTGCTAGCGGTAAGTTAGCACCGGGGAAGGCGTTAATTTGGCCATTGGGGCCGTACTTGCCTTTGCGAGCGCCGACCAAAATCACACCGGCCAAGGCTGCTGCAGCACCCGCCATATGGACAATGCCCGAGCCAGCAAAATCAAGGAACCCAAGATCACCGAGGTTGTAGATGCCGAACACATCGTTCCCACCCCAGGTCCAGCTGCCTTCCATGGGGTAGATGAAGCCAGTCATCACTACGGCGAATGCGAGGAAGGCAAACAGCTTCATGCGCTCAGCCACAGCACCCGAGACAATCGACATAGCCGTTGCCACGAATACGACTTGGAAGAAGAAGTCGGCCGATGGTGCATAAGTAGCCGGTTCCTCTGCGCCAGCAACGCCATCACCGGTAATAGAGCTCAATAAAATATCGCCCCCGTACATAATCGCGTAGCCGCAAACCATGTACATGGTGCATGCCACGGCGAATAGCGTGACGTTTTTAGTCAGAATTTCGACAGTGTTCTTGCTTCGTACCAAGCCTGCCTCGAGCATGGCAAAGCCTGCGGCCATCCACATCACTAAGGCGCCGCACACCAAGAAGTAGAAGGTGTCGAGAGCGTACTGCAATTGAAAAATTTCGTTCTCCATGACGGGTTCTTGCTCCTGTGATGGTTTTAAATGGCCGCTTCGCCGGACTCGCCGGTGCGAATGCGAATGACGTGTTCAAGGGAGGTGACAAAAATCTTGCCATCACCAATCTTGCCGGTTTGCGCTGCGTTGGTGATCGCTTCAATGGTTTGGTCCACTAAATCGGCTTTCACAGCAACTTCGAGCTTGATTTTGGGCAGAAAATCTACGACGTACTCTGCACCTCGGTAGAGCTCGGTGTGGCCCTTTTGGCGGCCAAAGCCCTTGACTTCACTCACCGTAATGCCTTGTACGCCAATCTGTGACAGAGCTTCACGGACGTCGTCGAGCTTGAACGGTTTGATTACAGCGGTAATCAGCTTCATAGGTTCCTCCGGTAATAAATCGCGAAGCGTTCCACTGTCCGAATCGGCTTCGCGCTGACACGCAACAGACTGCTTCCGATGAACACATAAGCTAACTTTGGGCCAAGGCATTTTTTATTGAGTGAAAACATAACCTTAGGGGCTAGCGACAAAAACTCATACTGCCCAATAAAGCGACAATAAGGATTGCGCGCACAATAATGGTGCGATCCTGCCCAATAGCTGGGCGAGTTTTAGGCGCAGTTGATGTAGGGTTTCACTGGGTCACTGAGGTACATTGCTAGGCAACTTCCAACATGAGCTTAAAGCCCTATGCGTGACGAGCACGACAGCTTCGATGAGCAAGACAAATCCCGTCGCCGCGGTAGCGCGAGCGGATTGGGTGATCTATTCAACCGAATACGTAACGATGAGAAGGTATTGCGCGACCAGCTCGATCGCAATGCTCGGGCTCTTGCCCAATCGGCACTCTCGAAACTCGACGTTGTCAGCAGATCCGAATTCGATGCACAAGCCGCTGTGTTGCAACGAACGCGGGCGCGGGTGCAAGAGCTCGAAGCGGAGTTAGAGCGATTAACTGAGCTGGTCGATCGACACCTAAACTAGATCCCACTCGAAAATCGGTGGTCTGGATGACCGCCACACCTGTTCAAGGATGAACTATGTCGACCGCAACTGTATTGTCGCGGGCCTGTGCCGGTCTGCAAGCACCTGAAGTTCGGGTAGAGGTACACCTGAGTCCGGGGTTACCGGGGTTTACCATTGTGGGCCTACCCGAGAGCACCGTTCGCGAAGCCCGTGAACGGGTCCGAAGCGCGTTGATCACCTCGTTTTTTGAGTGGCCAGATCACCGTATTACCGTCAGCCTAGCGCCCGCCGAAATCCGTAAAGGTGGAGGACGCTTTGACTTGCCCATCGCCCTCGGCTTGCTCACTGCCAGCGGCCAACTGGCCACCCAAGCCACCGCTGACCGTGAATGCTATGGCGAGCTGGGGCTAGATGGCTCGCTGCGCTCCACCACAGGGATGCTGGCAGCCGTACAAGCGGCCACGGCGCTCAATCGAGTCTGTGCCATTCCGGCCACCGGGGCAGATACCCTGGCTCAGCTGCCCGGCAGCCAACTTATTGCGGCACCTGACCTACTCAGTTTGTGCGCCGAATTGAAAAGCAAGACACCCACTATTTTGATGGGCTCGTCATTGCCCGACCACCCCGCATCCTATGCAAACCTTTCGGATATTCAGGGTCAAAAGGCTGCCAAAAGGGCGCTGGAAATTGCCGCCAGCGGTGGCCATCACCTGCTAATGACCGGGCCCCCGGGCGCCGGGAAAACCCTGCTAGCGTCTGCAATGCCAGGGATTTTACCCCCCTGCACACCCCAGGCCCTGCTTGAGCAATGGCTCATTCGTGACGTTCTTGGTCTAGAGCCCATCTGGCACCGCCCGTTTCGCGCACCCCACCACTCTGCTACCGGTGCCGCATTAATTGGCGGTGGTGCTACTGCGCACCCTGGCGAAGTGTCGCTGGCCCATCAAGGCATTTTGTTTCTCGATGAACTCCCCGAATTCTCCCCTCGGGTGCTCGACTTGTTGCGCCAACCCATGGAGCAGGGGACGGTGACCATTGCTCGGGCTCGCGGCGCCAATAGTTATCCGGCGCAATTTCAATTAATTGCGGCTATGAATCCATGCCCCTGTGGCAACGCCGGCCAGCAGGAGCCACCCTGCCGCTGTAGCCCCGAGCTTGTCAGCCGCTATCAAAATCGCATATCAGGCCCATTGATGGATCGCATCGATATTCACATTGGGCTGGAGCGCCAACAGACCTCGGCGCTTCTGACGCCAGGAACAGGTGAGGAGCCCTCGACATCTGTCAGAGCAAGAGTTGCTGGTAGTTGGCAGCGACAGTTGGCGCGTCAGGGTTGTTTAAACGCCCACCTCGACAGTCGAGGGCTACTGACCCAATGTCGGCTCGAGATGCCGGTGCGGAAATGGTTCGAAGATGCCTGCGATCGGCTTCAGCTATCGGCTCGAAGTGTCCACCGCACCTTGAAGGTGGCACGGACACTCGCAGATATGACCCAGGAACCGATCGTCGAAGAAAACCATTTGCTCGAGGGCTTAAGTTATCGCCCTCGGCTGCAAGATAAGTAGTACCACACGGGGGCGGCCAGCACCCCCGATAACACTTACTTGCTGTTATCGACCATGTAATCGACCGCAGCGTAGATGTCCTCGTCGGAGCAGTCGCCACAGCCACCCTTGGCCATCATGCCTGTACCGGGAACACCGTTAACACCGCTGGCATACAAAGCCTCCATGCCTTTGTCGATGCGTGTAGCCCAGGCGGCAGCGTCACCCACTTTCGGAGCACCCGCAGCGCCAGTAGCGTGGCAGGCCATACACGCCCCGTTGTAGACCTCTTCACCGGATCGAGGACCGCTAGCCACCGCAGCAGCACCGGCGCCGGCACAGTTTTCGTCACCAGCCACACATACATGGCTGTAGGATTGAATTCGGGTCTCTATCTCCGCACGCTGCTCTTTCGACAGGTCGGCAGCGAAGGCGGCAGACGCCACCAGAGCAAGAACAAAAGCGACAATACGCATGAGTCATCTCCTTTGGAAGTGGCGCGGAGTATAGCGGTCCGTGGCGCTTGGGAAAACTGCCCGCAACACGGCGCCCGAATGATGTCGACCATAGATGAGGACCATGGGCGCCCGAACAGGGGCTCTGACCGTGGGTTATCGCTGGCGGCTCTGCTAAGTTGTAAACTGAGCAGAGCTTTTGCAAGGCCAATAATAAGTCCCTACCAAACCTATTTCTGGCAGCTATTCGCCCACACTTACTCATCCGCACATACCAGAGGCTGTGTTTACCATGAAGCTATACACCTACGATCCGGCACCCAACCCCGCTCGACTTAAAATGTTTCTCGATTACAAAGACATTCACATCGAGACCCAGCACATTGACATGGCCAAGCTAGAGCAACAGAGCGAGGCCTATCTGTCAGTCGTGCCCGAGGCAACCGTACCCGTTTTGGTGTTAGAGGATGGCACCAGAATCACCGAGGTTATTGCTATTGCCCACTACCTCGAGTCCCTGTTTCCCGAACGACCACTGCTGGGCGTCACACCTCTCGAGAAAGCCATGGTGCTGAACTGGAACCATCGTTTGTTTCAACTGGTGTTCATGGCCGCTGCTGAAGCGTTCCGCAATAGCCACCCACAATTTAAGGATCGCGCCCTACCCGGGGTTAAGCCCGTAGCGCAAATTGCTGCCTTAGCCGAACGAGGCCAAGATCGCCTGCGCTACGGCTTTGAGGTGCTCAACGATGAGTTGGCAAACCGTGATTGGATTGCCGGCGGCAGTTTCTCCTTCGCCGATATTGATCTGCTGGCCCTTTGGGTCTTTGCAGGTTGGGGAGCACGTATGCAACCCGACGAGGGCCTGACCCACCTCCACGCTTGGCACAGCAGAGCGCAAGCAGCACTGGCAGCAGTGGCCGCCTAACCGCCAAGGTCAATGACACAGCGCCACCGCCCCAGTGCCAAGGCCTACCTGCGAGCATTAACGATGGTCGGGGGCGCTGTACTGTTAGGGTGCTCAGAGCCCAGCAAAGGCCCGAGCCTGCTCGAGGACTACACGGTCAGGCTGGGCCGGGCACTGGATACATCGGGAATCGACGTGCCGCTGATAGCGCCACCGCGTATCAATGATGCGGACTTAGCCGCACTACCGGTGCCCTCAAGCGATCTGGGCATGCTGGATTTTCTTGCCCTCTCGGGCTGCGAGCTACAGGTGAATATTGGCCGTCGCAATAGCAGCCTCGGACGCAACGCGTCCGCATCCCAGCAATTGCTGCTCGATGTCGAGTTTTTAGCACTAGCACCACCCTGCATTGCTGCTATTAAAGACGAACAGCCGGAGTTGGCTCAGACATTAGAGACAGCGCAACGCAATAAACAACAGCAACTATCCACACGGCTTTATAACGCCATCTTTGCAGGCCCCGAGTACCGGCAGTTCTGGTCGCTACCCAGAGCATTAGGCGATTACCCCGATCAAACCGCGGGCGATGTTATCGATAGCTTAGAGCGTTTACTGCACATGAGCAGCGACTGGCTTGAGGGGAATTACCGACTGGATTACCCCTTAGAGCTGGATTTATCGGTGCTGCGCCAAGGGGACGGCGGCGACTTATTACTGGCGGCAGTCACACAGGAACGCGAGTTGACAGTGGCTAATGGCTTGTTAGAACAGCGCTTAGAGGCAAGGCCCCTGTGTCCCGGGGGCCGTAAAACCCAGGCGGCAACGATTACCGAAACCGTCGTACTGAAGTACTTCACCCAAGATGTTCAGGGCTGGCTTACTCAATTAAACCGACGGCAGCACCAGTTGCTAAGGCCCATACAAGCGCTGGAAACGATGCTCAATGGAGTCCTCCCTAATAAATATCGACGCTGGCAAACCCTACGTAATCAATTGCTCGACGGGCTTGGCACAACGCCTAAAGCCCATGTGAGCGCCATAAAAAAAGCATTTGCAGGCTGTCCGGGACCCATTTGGGAGGTAAACTGAGGCATGGGTCCATGTCGCAGCGGCGCGGCGGACAACTGACTGGAAAATAACGATGACAATTCACATGCGACTATTAGCGGCCTGCACTTGCCTACTCGTGCTATTTGGTTGCGCTAGCAAACCAAACACCAAAACTGACTTTGATCCAGCCCATGACTTTAGCAACGATATTCGTGTAGGGTTTTACAGCAAAAGTGGTGAAGTCACCGGTGACAACCCCATGGATCTCACCGATTTCCAGAAGCGTCGTATTGACGACGCGCTAGCGAAAGCCCTCACCAGCAAAGGTTTTACGATGGTCGACAACCCAAAAGACGCCGATTTGTTGCTGAGCTGGCATTTGAATACCTTTGAAAAGCAGGATATCCGCACAACCACGACGCCCAATTCAGGTGCCATGATGGGCATGGGAATGGGCTACAACCGCTATAACCGCTACGCCCTCTACAACTGCTTCAACTGTATGGACACCACCGACGTGCGCGTGCGGGAATACACACAGGGTACGTTTATTCTCGATATGATCGACCCGGCTAAAAACAAGTCAGTGTGGCGCAACGTGACCCAGTCGGAGCTCAAAGGTGAAGCGTTGAAATCCCAGGAAGCTATCGACAAGGGCGCCCAGCTCATTTTGGCTGATTTCCCACCCAAATAAGTCGTTAAGCGCATTTCTCTAACAGGGCAGGCTACTCTGTCGTCGACCAAGCAACGAGTGCAATGATGACTCAAGCAGAATCGTTAAATCGCCGTGTCCAACTCAACAACGAGTGGCATGCCCGTCCTGTTGCCAATATGGCAACACCGTTTCGCTGCACCCATCAGGTGTTTCGCCGCCATGGTGAGCCCGCAGTGGTGCGGGGGGCCTTTGCGGAGCTTTGTAGCCGCCATGGTCAAGCAAAACCCGGGGAAGAGAGCCGTTACCAACTGGTTCAAATGGGCAGTGCCCTCATCAAGTGGGAGGGGCACACTGAGGCCGACTCAATCACGGCCCTGGTGCCCGGCAATGCCACACCCTTGTTCAGCGCCCACGCCGACGGCTTTGCTCCCACCGACATTAAAAGCGTGTTTGGTGGCGATATCATTTGCGGTATTCACATCGAATTTCTGAAGCAAAGCCAAGATGCTATGGACATGGCGAGCATTCGTGCCGCCTTGGGTACCAATGAGATCTATGGGGGCACCATTGCCGACGGTAATGCCTCGCTCTGGTCTAGCTTTCGCCTGGGTGCCGATGGCTTCGCTCGCATCGTCATGGTGGACCATGGTTTGAACGAAAGCGCGGTGGGTCGCTATTTACAGCGGGTGGTCGAGAGCGAAAGCTATCGACTTCAGGCTATGAACGCACTGCCTTTAGCGCGTCAAACCATGGCGGAGCTATCGGGCCTCGAAGACGAGCTTGAGCCACTCATGGATACGCTGACACGAGCAAGTGACGATACCAATCATGAGACATTACTCGCTCAACTCTCGACCATGGCGGCGCGCATTGAACATTTAGCCGCTGCCAGTAGCTATCGCTTTGGTGCAGCTCGAGCCTATTCACGGATTGTGGAACAGCGCCTGAATGAACTGCGCGAAGAGCGGGTGGCGTCGATACCCCGCTATTCACTGTTTCTACTAAGAACCCTGCAACCGGCCATGCGCACCTGTGAAGCCGCAGAGCGACGCATCGATGAGCTGGCTCAACGGGTGTCTCGGGCCATTACCCTGCTCACCTCGATGGTTGAGATGATGCAAACTCGCCAAACCAATACCATGATTGAGGCCATGAGTCGCAATGCGGAAATTCAGGTGCGACTACAGCAGGCCGTAGAGGGCTTTTCTACCTTTGTCATCACCTACTACGCCATTGGCTTACTTAGCTACGTTTTGGCCGCAGCCCAATCGGCTGGACTCATTACCGTCGAACCCAAAATCATTGCAGGTGTTGCCGCACCGGTGGTGTTGTTGTTGGTTTGGGCTCTGAGTCGTAATGTGCGTAAACGCATGACCCGTGAGTTGCCGGGAGCATCCAAGTAAGTGAACGTTTACCAACAACAAGCCTTGCCTAGTCTGTGCCCATTGCCCGATCGAGTGGCAACCCCTGTGACAGTAGCCCTGGTGCAGATGCGCTGGTTACATGACCCTGAACTGCACCGCCAACAGCTAGAGGAAGGTGTAGCACGGGCGGCTGATGCCGGCGCCGAGATCGTCTTCTTACCCGAGCTCACCCTGTCACGCTATCCCGCTGACCGCTATCCCAAAGGGCGCGCCGATGCATTGGCAGAGCCACTGGAAACCGGCCCAACCGTTGCTTTTTTGCGAGCGCTAGCGACCCGCTACGATCTACATGTACACGGATCACTGTTTGAAGCCACTGACGCCCCTGACGGCCGTGGTTTTAATACAGCGGTTGTTGTCGATAGCACCGGTACCTTGGTGGGTAAAACTCGGAAGACCCACATACCGGTTACCGCCGGCTACTGGGAGGACCACTATTTCGCACCAGGGCCCGCTGACAACGCGTATCCAGTACACCGGCTCGACCTTGATAGCGGTGTTATACCTATCGGTTTACCTACGTGTTGGGACGAGTGGTTCCCCGAGGTAGCGCGCGCTTATGGATTAAATGGTGCCGCACTACTGTGCTACCCGACCGCTATTGGCTCTGAACCCGATTATCCTGATTTCGATACCGCCCCTTTGTGGCAACAGACCATTGTCGGCCATGCCATTGCCAACGGCTTGTTCATGGTGGTACCCAACCGATGGGGTAGCGAAGGTCTCATTCAGTTTTATGGCAGTAGCTTCATTGTCGATCCGTTTGGACGAATACTTGGCCGCGCCCCTCGTGATGAAAGTTGCGTACTTGTGGCCACACTCGATTTAGCCCAGCGCCAAGATTGGTTAACCCTATTCCCCTTCTTTAGAACACGACGCCCAGATAGCTATGGGCAACTGGTGGCACCTGTGGTCAATGGTGAAATACACACCGCATCTAAGTCAGAGACTGTCGGCGGCCGAGACCCGCTATGAGTCGTTTCATGCCCCCAGAGTGGGCGACCCATGGCGCCACATGGATGGGCTTCCCCGTCGGTGCGTATCCTGGCGCTGGCGTGAATGACGACGAGGTGCAGCAAGCTTGGGCTGCTGTAGCCAATATCATTGTCGACCACGAACCCGTACATATGCTGTGCCCGCGTGCACAGTGGTCGCGGGCTAAGCGCTTGGTATCGGCGTCGGTGGTACTGCATGAATACTCTTTGAACGATGCCTGGCTGCGAGACACGGGGCCGACCTTTGTAGTGGAAGACAACAATCTGACGGCCGTAGATTGGCGCTTTAATGGTTGGGGCGACCACACTGCTTTCGACTGGCAGGAAGACGCCGCTATTGCCGCTTTTATCGCGCAACAGCAAGGTGTTACCCACAGGTCGTCTAACCTGACTAACGAGGGCGGCGGTATTCATGTGGATGGTGCAGGCACCGTGCTACTGACAGAAACCGTACAACTTGATCCCCAGCGCAACCCACGCTGGTCAAAAGCGCAGGTCGAGTCGGAAATTCACGCCCAGCTAGGTACTGACAGAGCGGTTTGGTTACCCCGAGGATTACACCGAGACTACAGCGATCACGGCACCCGTGGCCATGTGGACATTGTGGCCTGCTTTACCCCCAGCGGCAGCGTATTGCTGCATCAGCAACCCAATCAGCAACACCCCGATTATCCGCTATACGCTATCGTTCAAGAGCTACTCACCGATGCAGGCTACTCCGTGTACCCCGTGCAAGCGCCAACCGTACTGCGCGATAATCGAGATTGGGTAGACTATAGTTATATCAATCATTATCTATGCAATGGCGCGGTGGTCATGCCGACCTTCAAAGACCCAATGGACGATGCCGCCGCTGACCTGTTGAGGGATAGTTACACTAATCGAGACGTGCGCAGGGTCGACGCCCGAGTAATCTTCGCGATGGGTGGCGGCGTACATTGCATTACTCAGCAGCAGCCAGCACTGGCTGCTTGATTCTCCAGAACGAGACCGCGATGTTTACCTATTTGAATCCTGAGGTGCGTAAACGCCTTGTTGCCGAAGGCAAATTGCTCCGTATTAACGCCGACGGTGAACGTATCGATGGGGGCAACTTGGCGCCTGCAGGACAACGTAGCCTAAATGTATTGGGCCCCGTGCCGCTGCCTTTGGCGCGAGGCAAAGCTCACCCTGTTGCCCAGTGGTTTGCCGCCGTACGCAGCACTGAATTGAGTGAAGTGGAAGGTTTAGCCACCACCCTGCGCGAACAGGGTGGGCAACATTTGTTTTCCCAACTGGCATCGAGCATGGCCGTCAACAGCGTGCTGGTCATTGGTAACGCCGAGTCGTCGGCGTCACCACTGGTACGAGTGCATTCAAATTGCCTGACCGGCGATGTCTTCGGCTCCCGGCGCTGTGAATGCGGGCCGCAACTGGAAGCCGCCATCGACCGGATTGCAGAGGATCCCGAAGGGGGCTATTTGGTGTACATGGCGGGCCACGAGGGACGCGGTATTGGTCTTTGGGCCAAGGCAGCCACGTACTTACTCCAAGATGCTGGGGAAGACACCTATCAGGCCAATCGCTCATTGGGCCTACCCGATGACTCCCGTGATTTCAGCGACGCTGCATCGCTCTTAAAGTATTTCGGGCGAGGTCGACCGCTGCGGCTACTAACCAACAACCCCAAGAAGCTCAATGATCTCACCGAGGCCGGCCTTGAGAATGTGGTGCGGGTAAAACACGTGTCCGGGGTCGATGATTGTAATTTGCGCTATCTGCAGGCCAAGCGTGAGTGGGGTCACTCGATTGATGACGAAGATCTCAATAGCTAAGCGTTAGTCAGGCGACTGGTTGAGCTTGGACACCTCTAGGGACCGTTACCACTTCTAGCCGCTATTAATAAGACAAGTGCTGGCGGCTAGGATGTCCGCAGGCGACGGGCGCGGATACTGCGCCCTTTGATCTTACCCTGTGACAGGTAATTCATTGCTTGTCGCAGGGCGGCCCGCTCAACGGCTACATAGCTGCTGTTATCAAAAATAGCTATCTTGCCAATACAGCTGCCGTCTAGACCCGCGTCACCGGTGAGCGCGCCAAGAATATCCCCTGCCCTGACTTTTTGTTTGCGACCCGCATCCAGTTGAATCGTAACCATCGCCCCCGCGAGTTCATAATTGGGATCTCGATCGAGTGATGCCAATACATCGCAGACACACGGTTGGCTCTGATAGCCCTCTATGGCGCGTAGGCGTGGAGCCTCTGCTTCGACCACAATGCTCATGGCTCTGCCCGTGGAGCCCGCTCGACCAGTGCGGCCTACCCGATGCACATAAATTTCCGGGTCCCGGGGTAGCTCGACGTTAATCACCATATCGAGCGCCTTAATGTCGAGACCACGTGCAGCCACGTCGGTCGCCACCAAAACAGGACTGCTGCCGTTGGCAAATTGTAATAGCACTTGATCCCGCTCTCGCTGATCAAGGTCCCCGTGAATAGCGCGCGCTTCCACATCGTGCTCGTTCAAGAACACCGCCATTTCTGCGCACTGCTTTTTGGTGTTGCAAAACACCACCGCATTAGAGGGGCGATAATGCTCAAACAAGGCCAAGAGAGTCGTTTGACGCTCGTGCTTGCGTACCTCATAGAACACCTGTTCGATAGTGGCTTCATCGTGAGCGACCTCATCCTCGACAGTGATCGTCACCGGGTCGCGCTGCAACTGACGGCTTATTTGGCGAATATCGTCGGGATAGGTTGCAGAAAACAGCAGGGTTTGTCGTGATGCGGGGGCCCGCGACACTACCGCCTGCATGGCATCGGCAAAGCCCATTTCGAGCATCCGATCGGCCTCATCAAGAATCAAGATGCTGACACCACTAAGATCAAGGGTTTGCCGATCGATGTGATCTTTCACTCGTCCTGGGGTGCCAACCACAATGTGAGCACCGTGTTGTAGCGAATCGCGCTGTGGGCCGAAAGGTTTACCACCGCACAGCAGTAACACCTTGATATTGGCCATTCGGCTCGCCAGCCGTCGAATTTCCGCAGCGACTTGATCGGCTAGTTCTCGGGTTGGGCATAGCACCAGAGCTTGCACACCCAAAAAACGCGGATTGATGCCATTCAAAAGCGCAATACCAAAGGTGGCGGTTTTACCACTGCCTGTACGTGCGCGAACGATCAAATCCCGTTTAGCCAGCGCCTGAGGAAGCGCTTTGGCTTGCACCGGGGTCATGGTGTGATAGCCGAGTGCGTCCAAGGCCTCTAATTGCGTGGGACTGATATTCAATGTGTTAAAGGAGTGGACGGACATATTCGACGAGGCGCCAAGCAATGAGGCGTGCACCATAGCAGATCTGAAGTGACCTCTGGTCAAAGCGAGTGAACCCGAATGGGCTACTGTAGCCAGTCAGGTAGGGGTTCTCGCCCTAACGAAATCTCCATGGTGTTCGACTGTGCAGGGTAATTATGACCAACCATCTCGTCGTAGGCACTTTGCTGACGCAAAAATAGCTCACAGTCGACCACGGCCTTTAACTGACGTTTCATGGCTAATAAATTATGGGTCTTAAGCAGTGCACCTTGATTGTCGGCCAGAATGTACTCTTCCCCAGCAATGATGGCGCGGGCCAGGTACAAACTCAGGTCTACCGACTCAATTACCACACGCTCGACGTCACCGGCGCACTTACGTAACTGCTTTAATGTCAGCTTCATTAGTCCCCCCATTTCACACAGGGAGTTACGCCTTTATCCCGTTAGTGGTTCGCTAACGATCGATACTTTTGTAACGCCTGCTGATAACGGTCGAAGCTTTTATAGGCCGCCATATCAGCGGGGGTTGCATCAACGGCGGCTAATAGCGCCGAAAGCGCTCCGGGCTGCTGACTTACGGTCTCAAGGGGATGTAAATGCACGCGTATAGTGAAAGCCAAGGCACCCGAGTGTGGCAATCGCGTGAGGGTTTGACGTTCGACGCGATAATACAGCGGGGTTTCGGGCGGGTAAGCCGTGCCGTCCTCATGGGGCCAGCAGAACCAGTCTTGGTCTGCCTGTAAGGACCAATTAAAACGCTCAACCGGTTGCTCTGCTCGAATATTCTGCATGATGCGCTCGATGCGAGGCGTGAGCTGATCGTGAATACGCGGAATCGGGTCGTGAATACGTGCCATGGGCCGACCTAGCTTATCTCTCAGTCGCCAGTGACTCGGGCTGCACAAACTGGCAGCCATTAAACAATGGCTGTGAGCACTGGGTACCATCACCACCAAATCTTCAAAGGTTTCCAGCGAGGCCAACCAAAGACGTTCGTGACTGGGCGCGGCCTGTAGCTCGGCTGGGTCTTTGCCCAGTGCCTGCCATACCAATAGGGCCAACTCGTTGGCCGCAGCGGCACCCTCGGGTAACACCGCGTACACATCATCTGCCCGCTGTTCTCTGCAACGAACCTTGTGTTGCTGAATAACCGCCAAATCACCCGGCGACTCTAGCCACGGCGAGGTCATCGGTTGCATGCCTATCGTCAGTGGCTTGGGGTGGCGCAAATGGGGTAAGTGATAGATCGAGGATGAGGTCAGTGGCATGACGGCCCCATAGGCGATAAAGACAGCACAAAAGATGGACGGTACCACGCAAGTTCGGCACCAGCGAGGATCATACCCCTATGACCCCCGATCTCACACGCATCACCTTGACTAGCCACGGTGCAAACCTGGAACAGGCGCCCCGCTTTACCGGTGTGTATCGGTTTTTTGATGCACAGGGGAACCTCTTATACGTAGGCAAAAGTGTCGACATTAAGGCCCGTTTACAGCAGCACTTCTTGGAAGCCCGTAAGCCCGGGCGACACCAGCGCATGATGCTGCAGGTAACCACCATTGACTGCACCGCGACAGCGGGCGAAGTGGGTGCACTACTCATGGAAAACGCCGCTATCAAGGCCGAAACCCCGCTGTACAACCGCCGACAACGGCGATTGCGCAAGCTGTGGACCCTGCAATTACGCCATGCCAACAATGGCTTCCTTCAACCCCATGCCACCGATTTTTTACCAGATGCCGAGCGCACCGCCGACAGTTACGGGCTCTTTCAGAATCCACGGCACATCGATAGCAGCCTGCGTCGACATGCTCGCGATCACGGCCTATGTTTGCGTATGCTGGGCCTTGATAAGGGACGCGGACCCTGCTTTCCATTCCAATTGGGGCGCTGCGATGGTGCCTGTGCCGGTGAGGAAAGCAGCGATGACCACAATGCACGATTGCTGTCAGTGCTGGATCGGGATCGAATAGCCGCCTGGCCTTTTTCAGGGGCACTGGCGCTGCGCGAACTGAATACCAAACCCTTGCCCGACCAGCCATCGGAGCAATACCACTGGGTTGAGCACTGGGCATACCTAGGTAGCTTCGACTCATTGTCGGCTTTGCAGGGTGCCTCGGCGGGCTCTGGGCAACGATACTTCGACCGGGATGCTTATCACCTGCTGCTCTCGGCTTTGCGCAAGGGTCGGCTCACGCTATTAGATGCCAGCTCAGGGCACGAGCTAGATAACCCCCTACTACGTCAAGGCAGCCGATCATGAATGTGGTTTGGTTCAAACGGGATCTGCGTTTACATGATCACGGGCCGCTGTCGACAGCCATTGATCGCAGGGAGCCGCTACTGCTGCTGTACATAGTAGAGCCTGAGCTGCTGCAGAACCCCCACTATCGTAGGCGGCATTGGCACTTCATAGCGCAATCGCTAGCGGACATGAACCAAGCCCTTGAACCCATGGGGGCGAGCATTGCCGTGCTAGAGGGGGAGGTCGTAACCCTGCTCAACCTGCTGCACCGACAGTGCGCCATTGGAGGTCTATTTAGCTACGAAGAGACTGGGCTGGCGATCACCTTCGAGCGCGACAAAGCGGTGGCGAATTGGTGTGCCGCTAATGGCGTTGCTTGGCATGAGTTCAGCACTAATGGGGTGGAACGCCGCAGGCGTCATCGCAAGGGCTGGAACACCCAGTGGCAAAAACGGATGAACGCCGACCTCGAAAACCCCAATACAGACCTGTTATCGAGCCTAGTGCAACCACTACCACAGGCGCTGGAAGCAGCTCGCTGTCAACGTCTGAAGCACTGGCAACAAGCCCATCCACACGTCCAAATTGGGGGTGAACAGCAGGCTCGGGCCACTTTAGAGGATTTTCTAGAGCATCGTGCGGGTGGCTACCAGCGTTACTGCTCAAAACCCAGCGAAAGCCGACAGCTCTGCTCTCGGCTATCCCCCTACTTGGCATGGGGCAATCTTTCGATTCGACAGGTGAGCCAAGCAC
>CBFHMA010000013.1:0-22393 GCA_965656775.1 Luminiphilus sp. | reverse complement strand
CGGAGGCTGTAGTCGCCGACCCCTTCGAGCAACTCGAATATGGGCACAGTTTGCCTGCGGGCAGCCAGCTTTACGGCCATCACCGACGTAATGCCCGGGGTTTCGATCTTACTGATCGCGCTTTGTTGGCTTGGCTTGAGCAAAGTCGCGCATCGTTTCGTGGCCATCAGTGGCAAGCCTACCCGCTGGTGGCTGTTACTCCTACCGATGAGCTAACGGCATACATTGAGCGCGTTGTATACAACCCAGCGTGCAGGGATGAGCGGGTCGGGGTGGTGAGAGAAGCCGGCGCTCAACTAGCCGAGCAAGCGGTAGCGGCTGCCGAGCCTTGGGGATTGAGTGCTGCAAAGCGCGCTGACGTACTGAATGTAGTCGCCGATCATTACGAGGCGCGAGCAGGTGAAATCTTCGCTCTGCTGACCCTGGAAGCGGGTAAAACAGTACCCGATGCGGTAGCCGAGCTGCGCGAGGCAGTGGATTTTTTGCGTTATTACGCAGCGCAGGCTGCTGAGTTAACTAATGAGCAGGAGGCGCTGGGTACGGTCGTTTGCATTAGCCCTTGGAATTTCCCACTGGCTATTTTTACTGGGCAGATCGCCGCAGCTTTGGCGGCTGGTAATGCGGTGATTGCCAAACCCGCCGAGCAAACCGCATTAATCGGTCACTTGGCCATCGAATGTTGGTTTGACGCAGGGGTACCAAGAACGGCATTGCAGTACTTACCCGGTACAGGTGCTGATGTGGGCTCAGCGCTGTCGGCAGCGCCTTCGGTGGCGGCTATTGCGTTTACCGGCTCCACCGCTACCGCGCGCCGCATTCAGCGTACCATGGCAGACAGGTTACGCCCCGGTGCAGTATTTATTGCCGAGACGGGTGGTCTCAACGCCATGATCGTCGACAGTACGGCGCTGCCCGAACAGGCAGTGGTGGCTGTCATGGAAAGTGCTTTCCAATCTGCCGGTCAGCGTTGTTCGGCACTGCGTTGTTTGTATGTGCAAGACGATATCGCTGATGACTTTATAGCCATGCTCAAGGGCGCCATGGATCAGTGGACGGTGGGTGATCCCTGGTCGCTAGCAAGCGACTGCGGGCCCGTGATTGATGAGGCGGCCCAAGCAAAAATCCTTAAACACATTGCCCAGGCCGAGCAAGAAGGGCGGTTGTTGCATCGAGTGGCAGCACCTGACAGTGGCTATTTTGTACCGCCTTCGGTGTTGGCGCTGGGCTCTATCAACGATCTGGCCGAGGAGATTTTTGGTCCAGTGTTGCATGTGTGTCGTTTTAGGGCCGATCAACTGGAGCAAATCGTCGCTGATATCAATGCATCGGGTTATGGCCTGACGTTTGGCATACAAACCCGTATTACTCGTCGTGCGGCATGGCTTGCTGACCAGATCCATGCCGGGAATGTGTACATCAACCGTAATCAGGTGGGGGCCATTGTGGGTTGTCAGCCCTTCGGTGGCGAGGGGCTCTCGGGCACGGGTCCTAAGGCTGGCGGACCCCATTATTTGCCACGCTTTGCCAAGGTCAAGGCAACCCGTGTTGCTGCGAGCGAGTTCGACATGGCGGGCCCAACCGGTGAAACCAACACGCTGCGTTTGGTGCCACGTGGACCAGTATTTTGCTGTGGGCCAGGAGTGGATTCAGTCGAGCAACAGGCGAAACAGGTGCGTCAGCTTGGCGGATTGGCTTGTGTAGTCGATACGCCGCCCGAGCCAACAGTACTCACACGCGCCGATAACATTGCTGCAGTCATTTGGTGGGGCGATGAGCATCGGGGTCGAGCCTATGCCCGTGCGCTGGCCCAGCGCGAAGGGGCCATAGTGCCGCTTATTTGTGGCAACCCCGATGTAGCCCATGTTTGCTATGAGCGCCATATTTGCGAGGACACGACAGCATCGGGGGGCAATGCCACACTGTTAGCTGGAAGTGCTTATGCCGGTTGACTGCTCGCCCAGCCAGAGGACACCACGATCTTGCCTGAACGCTTTTTGTCCAGAGTCCACTTTGACAGCTACGCTTGTAGCTACCGTGCTCATGGCATCCTCCATGACGACATAAGCGTAAAAATGCGTAACACATGAAAAGTGGAAGTCAGCATGATTGAGCAGCCCCTCGCTTTGCCCTGCGGCAAAACATTACCCAACCGCCTGTGCAAAGCCGCTATGACAGAGGGGCTCGCGACAGCTGCTGGCGTTCCAACGGAAGCACTTAACCGGCTCTACGGACTTTGGAGCGACGGAGGTGCTGGGATATTGCTGTCAGGCAACGTACAGATTGATCGCCACCACTTAGAGCGCCCCGGCAATGTGATCGTCGACGCAGAGCCCAATGCCGAAATGCGCCACGCCTTGCGAGCGTGGGCAGCGGCTGGCACACGCAATCGCAACGAGTTTTGGGTACAGATCAGCCATGGCGGTCGACAAACGCCCAAGGCTGTCAATGCACAGCCCAAGGCCCCTTCTGCGGTGAAACTGGGATTGCCTGGGGGACAATTTGGCGAACCAATAGCAATGACCGAGTCAGATATAGAGGCGGTCATAACAGGCTTTGCTCGCTGTGCTCGTGTAATGCGCGAGTCCGGTTTTACTGGGGTACAAATACACGCGGCGCACGGGTATTTGCTGTCTGAGTTTCTTAGCCCACGCAGCAATCAACGCGGCGATAGCTGGGGTGGCTCGCTGGAGAATCGATCACGGCTGCTGCTTGAGGTCGCAAAAGCAGTGCGTACTGAAGTAGGCAATGACTTTCCCATATCGGTAAAGCTCAATAGCGCCGATTTTCAGCGCGGCGGCTTCGACTTCAGCGAAAGTCTCGAAGTGGCGCGATGGCTACAGGGCGCCTCGGTCGATTTGATCGAAGTTTCCGGTGGCACCTATGAGCAACCAAGGCTGCTAAATTTGGAGGGTATCGAGCCGGTCGCTGAACAAGCGGTCGCTGCATCTACTCGTGCGCGTGAGGCTTACTTTGTCGATTTCGCCCAAGCTATGCGCAAGCAGTTGGATATCCCTCTGATGGTGACCGGCGGGCTACGCCGACTCGATGCCATGGAGGATACCCTTGCGAGCGGGAGTGCGGACGTTATCGGTATCGGCCGTCCAATGTGTGTGCTCACTGATGCACCACACCAGCTTTTAAAAGGGCTTTCAGAACTCCCTCGGTACGAAAACGGCCTCTCGTTGCTGCCGCGATGGCTCAAGTCACTGGAGCGACTGAAGTTTGTCCGAACCGTTGCGGGCTTCGCCACCCAGTTCTGGTACTACGAGCAAATCGCCCAATTGGGCGAGCGGGGTAAAGTGCAACCCGACCTGAGTGTGTTGGCCGCAACTAAATCGCAACGGGCTAGGGAAGCCTTGTTGCTCAAGGAACGATCGACATTCGCTTGATAGAAGCGCTTAAGCTTTTGATTTGTGCGCTAGTTTCCCGGCGTTGACTTCCCAGTTTTGACCGTCAAAGGGTGTCACGGTTGCCTTTAAAGACATCCAGTTATCAAGACAGCGCCAGGTGACAGCCACGCCATCGGGGTTCGATCTCGGTATATAAAAACTCTTAACACCACAGTTTTTGCAGAACAGATGCTGTGCATTGCCGGTATTAAAGCGGTAACGTCCGAGCTGGTCTTCACCCGATAGTAGCCGAAATCGCGACCCGGGCACGATGACATGAAGGTTGCCGCTCATGGCGCAAATAGAGCAATTGCAATCTTCCACCTCCAGCGCGCTGGGTAGGTCGACTTCGAAGCGAATCGTCTGACAATGGCAGCCACCGAGTTGTGTCGTTAGTGTCGTCATGGAGGGACCCTAACCCAGAGTTTTGCCCCATACCAGAGGGCTAAATAATGGTGCATATAGCGACCATAAGTGAATTTGACCTGAAACTGGCGCTGTGACCTTCTTATATATAGGGTGTCGCGGTACCTTTGGCGGCTCTGAAAACAGGGACAGGGGGAAGCTGTGAGCAACAAGATCAAGGTCGAAAAACCACTCGTTATTCTGCACGGAGACGAAATGGCACAAATCGCGTTCGAGCGTATCCTCGAACAGTTTGTGACGTCGCGACTCGACATCGACCTGATCGAAGTGGATCTATCGGCGGAGACCCGTTTTCTCACCAACGGTAAGGTGGTGACCGAAGCCATTGATGCGCTAAAAACCCATGGTGTCGGTGTTAAGAATGCCGGTATGACGGTTAATCGGGCGCAGCTCGATGAGCTGCTGGCGAAGCATCCCCACGTTGTCGAGGCCGAGTTCGACAAGCTGGCCACTAAATCCCCCAATGGTGCTATCCGTAAAGGTATTGCGGGCAACATTACCCGGGAAGATATTGAATTCCGCAACCTCACCAGTGTCCGACCCGACTGGATTAATCGTGATATCGAAGTCGACACCATGGAAGCCGGTGGTCTTGATTTTAGTTACAGCGAGCTTTCCAACGCGACCGGCGTTGCTAAGGTGATGTTCGTGGGCAGCAGTGGCGACCCGGTGGAGTTACATCGCCGTACGCTGGTGAAGGGCGACCCTTGGATGTTAGCGAGTAACAGCATTGAAGAGGTTCGGGCTTGGGCGCACCGCTTCTTTCAGCGGGCCCTCGATGAAGGACGCGATATCTATTTGGGCTTGAAAGATACGGTGGTGCCCGGCTACGACGGTGTTATGCGAGCGGCCATTGAGGAGATTTACCACAGCCACTACCAGGCACAGGTTGAAGCCGCCGGGTTGCGCTATCACTACGAGCTGATCGATGCTCAAGCTGCCCGCATCGTCGCGAATCCACCCGAGCGCGCACTCTGGGGTGTGCCCGACAATGTCACTGGCATGAAGCTCTACAAGTTAGTACAGCAATTGAAACGCTACGGACTGCCAGAGCGCAAAGCCCATGTGTCGATTTCGCGCATGAGTGCCGGTGGTGGCGATCAGTACGGCAGTTACAACACCCCTGCGCCGGAAGACGGCATTATAAAAGTAGTGGTCGATGGCGAGGAAAAACACGCCCGATTCGTGAGTGCCAACGACCCCATTCTATTCATGTCCAACGACCGTGAATCCATTAAAGACTGGGTTGCGCAGGTATTTAAAGACGCCGCGGCCAATAAGAAAGAGGTGTATTTCGGGCTCAAGCGCGAGTTCGTTCAGTATGACGAAGTGTTCAGCTCAATTATTCTCGAGATTCGCCAGGAGCTGGCGGCCCTCGATACGCCACCCCCGTCATTCATGATCATGCGACCTTCCCGTCAGCTGAGTAAGATGATTTGTGACCCGCCGCGCTGGGGTCTGTATCCTGCCCAAAACCTCGATGGCGACATCTTCTCTGATATTTCCGCGGCGTTGGGCGGTAGCCTAGCCACCGCGAGCTCGGTCATTATGAGCAAAGACGGCACGATGCTATTTGAGGCGCCCCACGGCACCGCCCACGATTTGTATCTCCGTTACCTTGAAACCGATGGCAAGGAAGCCAACTTCAACTCGTCGGCACTGATTTTTGCGGTTGCCAATGCACTCGAGGAGTTGGCAAACCGAGAGAGCAATGAGGCGCTGCGGGATTATGCGAAGAAATTGAAAGTGGCGCTAATCGATACGGTCGACCAAGGCATTATTACAGGCGATCTGAAAGGTAAGACGACCGATCCTGCGAGCGAGCGCATTGTCGACATGGCCGGTTTCCTCGATGCCATTGAGGCCAATTTGGCTGCTTAAATGAGCGGTTCCCCAAGGGCCCGCCGTGTTTACTGGGATTCCTGCTGACCCAACAATCATCCACTCAACCGACTGGCGCTTGTGTGTAAAAAGTCTACAGTGGCCGCCATAGAGACGCTGATGATTGTGAGGCCAAATTAGTGTCGCGAACCCGACATCGATTGGAGGAGTCATGCAAAGTTTTCAGGACCAGTATCGGGATAAGTGCATAGCACCCGAAGAGGGTCTGAGTTTTGTCCCTGAAAGGGGTAACCTGATTCTGGCCATGGGCGTTGCCCAGCCCCCGGGACTGATTGCCGGGTTAGCTCAAGCGCTTTCCTCAAGCAGTCGGGCGGCGCTACCGGTGTATTACATGCACGGCTCACAGGCGCTCAGTGAGCAGCTGTTGGTGCCGTCTCTGGTCGGTAAAGTCATTCCACGACCTTTGTTTTTAAGTAAACATGATCGAGACGGAAGCCATCATTTTGCCGATCCACACACCCTCGAGTTTGTACCTGCCGCGTTTCATCAGGTAGGGCGACTGCTCACCGAGCAAATCAATCCCGATTGCTTTATGACAACGGTGTCACCCATGGACCGTCACGGTTACTTCAGTCTGGGTACTAACCCCGACTATGGTGCTTCCGTCGTACGCAAGGCCAGTAAAGTCGTCGTTGAAGTAAACCCACAGATGCCGCGTACCTTTGGAGAGTGCAGCGTTCATATCTCTGAGGTTCACGGCATCATCGAAAATGACCAGCCCCTGGCTGAAGTACCGGTGCACGTACCCACTGCAACAGACCTCACGATCGCCAGTCACATACTTGAGCACATCAACGATGGCGATACGCTACAGATGGGCGTTGGCGGGGTGCCGAACGCGGTATTGAACCAGCTGCATGAGCACAACGACTTGGGTTTGCACTCAGAGCTGTTCAGCCCAGCCATGGTGGACCTAATAAAACGTGGGGTCATCAATGGCCGGCGTAAGTACTGGATGCAGCACCGACATGTGTTTACCTTGGCGTTGGGTAATCGTGAGTTATATGACTTTCTCGACGACAATCCGTCGGTGTTGGGGTATCCCGCGTCATGGGTCAATAACCCCATTATTATCGCCAAGAACCCCAATATGGTGTCGGTGAATGCCGCCCTTGAGGTTGATCTCACAGGCCAGATCAATGCCGAGCAGATTGATGGCGTGCCGTTCTCGGGCACCGGGGGTCAGTTAGATTTTGTACGGGGTGCCTATGCTTCGCGAGGTGGTCGCTCGTTTATTGCCCTACACGCTACCGCAAAAAATGACACCATCAGTAAAATCGTGCCTCAGCTTCGTGGGGGAGTAGTGACCGATACCCGCATGGATACCCAGTACGTGGTGACTGAGTTTGGCTGCGTCAATTTGAAAGGGCTATCGTTACCTAACAGGGC
Organism: Luminiphilus sp.; assembly: GCA_965656775.1. GTDB lineage: Bacteria > Pseudomonadota > Gammaproteobacteria > Pseudomonadales > Halieaceae > Luminiphilus. Next base: position 15,287 of record CBFHMA010000013.1, on the reverse strand, counting down.
GCGAGCTTTGATTGGCATTGCCCACCCCGATTTTCGCCACCAGCTCGAAGAGCAGGCAAAGGCGCTCGGCTTGATGTAGTGCTAAAGCCTTACAGGGCCTAGCCACCCGCCATCCGATGCGACTCTACGTGAAGCACTCGCTTACCAACCCCCAAAACATTCGTATCGCCGCTATCGTATCGTTAGCTATTAATATTAGCTGGTTGCATTGGCTATCAAATTGGTGGCAGGGCTTGTCTGGGTCAACAGTTCATACGGCTAACACGGCGATTACGCTAACCCTACAACCAGCGACAATTAGCGCCCCTTCTGTGACCTCATTGCAAGAATCCTCACTTTATTCTGATGAGACCCCAGAGCCTGCCGTCGAGAGTTCTAGTGCATTCGCTGAGCAGCGGGCGGTGGACCCTCTTTCGGAACGACCAAACGACGCACCGTCCGATGACTTAGACGCTCAGATCGAGCAGCCTAAAACCGCCCTGAACGTGCTACCCGAGATCACCCCTGAGCTTATTCGTGAATCAATGAAAGGTCTTCAATGGGATGAGAATGGAACAGAGGGTAGGGGCATTGGCGAAGCCGCGATATTTGATAGTCGACTCATCGAGCGTTTAAACGCCGCGCGAAGCCGGCCCAGGAAGGCTGCCGCTATGAAAATCCCTGTTGGTGGGCTGCAGTTAACGGGCAGTGGTTGGCAACAACGCTTCGAAGTGGACGGCCGATGCTTTGAGGTACAGCTTGCGGACCCCCTCGAACCGTTTTCGCAAGACAGATGGTATCGCGTTGCCTGCAATGATCAATAGCGCGATACCAATTCGAATGCGAGCCCTTTTAGCGCCCAGCTATGGTTGCATGAAAACTATGGCCAAACTACGTGAGTGACTGCACAAGCTTAAGCTTGCAAACGGCGCTGGGCCAGCTCTTGGTAATGGGGCTCCATGGCTTTCGCGAGATTACTCGCCGGGTCGGGCAATGGCTTGTAGGCATCATTGGGAGCCGCGAAGCCGGTAGAGGCGTGAACGGCAGGGTACCAATGGTCGGCCCACACCCCATCACTTGCTCTGGGTCCTGCGGGCCATTGCAGCATGGCCTCTGAAAACGGAATACCTAATTCATGGCAAAGCGCTCGCAAGACGCCGCGGGGGTTTCGCAAGACATCACCGCTATCGATAACTGGTGGACGTGACCCGGTTAACTCGCTTATTGATTGAAATAGCGCATGCTGTCGGACAATGCCAATGTCATCCGCACAGACACTCGGCATTTTCTGAAGGTATGAGGCGATTACTTGCCTTGGATGTCGAATAAGGAACACATGCTTAAGATCTGTTGTCCACGACAAATCACAGTGCTCTGGCATGTGATGGGTCATATGCTTTTGATAGAACAGGGCGGAGTCTCTGGGCTTTAATAGCGCATTGATAACCTCGTTTCTTTCAGTGGGCTGGCTTGCAAGCACCTCATCGCGGCAAGGATGCTGAGCACTCGTCTCCTTGAGGTAGCAGGCATAGAAGGGCTCATCGACAACCGTGCAATCCGATCGATTCTCCCAAGCACGCATCATGGCGGTGGATATATTGCGTGGCCCCGACCACATGGCAATTGCAATGCTCATGATGGATCAGCGTCGCCAGCGGCAGCCAAATCGTCGAGCTGTGTTGTCGCGGCGCGGGTATGGCGAGCACTTTCCATGTGAATAAGCTCTCGATACAGGGATTGCAACCGATCGACCATGGGTCCTCGGCGTCCATTACCCACTTGTCGTCCATCAATATCAAAGACTGGTGTAACACCCGCAAAGGTGCCCGTCACGAACGCTTCGTCAGCACTGTAGGTTTGCATGACCGAGAAATTTTTCTCAAACACAGGAATGCCGTTGGCCTTACACAGATTGATGATGTTTCGCCGGGTGATGCCATCGAGGCAGTAATCACCGGATGACGTCCAAACTTCGCCTTCGCGCACGATAAAAAAGTGGGTTGAGTTACAGGTAGCCACATGGCCGTGTGGGTCAAGCATCAGCGCTTCATCGGCCCCCGCCTTAGCGGCTTGTATGCAACCAAAAATACAGTTGAGCTTCGAGTGGCTATTGATCCTTGGATCCTGAACGTCGGCATAGCCTCGGCGGACATACACGGTGTACAAGCGAACACCTCGGTCGTTGAGCGCAGGGTCAGGCACTTTATACTCAGGGATAATAACAATGGTGGGGCCACCTATGGTCACCGCCGGATCTTGATACGGTGTGGCCTTAATGCCTCGGCTTACCATGAGGCGAATATGCACGTCGTCTTCCATGTTATTGGCGCTGATGGTGTGAAATAAGCGTTCGCTCAAAGCGGCTTGAGTAATGCCCATATCCAAGTCCAGTGCCTTGGCTCCCTCCCACAGTCGTCTTAGATGACGGTCCAAAAAGGGAATGCCGCCTTTATGTAACCGAAGCCCTTCCCAAATGCCGTCACCCAAAATAAAGCCACTGTCGAAGACCGATATAACGGCTTTCGATCGATGGTAAAGCTCGCCGTTGATGTTAATAAGAATGTCATCGTTACGAGGATCTTGGGTGTAACTGTGGGTGCTGTTGCTCATGTTAAGGGGTCCGTTGCGATAGTCGACTGGTCAGTGGCTAAGCTGGCTTTTGGAGTACTAAGAAAAAGTAGCCATAACTGTCACCATGTGTGTGGTAGATGGCCAATTCGTGTTCAAGGGACGCTAACACGTCCATAGCCACGGGGATTGATTGCCATTGTGTCCTGAGGGTTTCAAGCCGCTCGGCGAAGGGCTTGTAGTAATTAGCCCAAGCGCTTTGATCCATCCAGTACTCATCGATGATCCGATAGCCCGCTGCCAGGGCGATGTACTTGGCTGTTTCTGGTGTGCCCATATCAGGGTATTCGGCTTGCCAAAAGGCTACGGCTTCTTCGGGTGGGGTCGAGGTGGTGAATCCTGCATCTGAAAAGCAGATGTAGCCACCCGGCTTTAGCAGTGGGTACCAAGCTCTAAGCGCCGGTTCTATGCCAACGCAATAAATGGAGCCCTCGGCATAAATAACATCAATGCTTGCTTCGCTGATGGGTAAGGCCAACATGTCAGCGGTGAGGGTATGCAGACGATGGGCGGGGTCTGTACTTGCTGCCCGCTGCTCAAGCTCGACCAGCAGACTTGATTCCAGATCGCTTGCAATCACATGTGCTGGTGTCTCCGCCAACAGTTGCAGTGTTTGTCGACCGGTACCACAACCCACGTCCACAATGCAGGATGAGGCATCTAAGGTGATATTTGCCAGCGCTCGTTCCGTGGCCGCGGGATCGGCGGGTGCAAGAAACTCCAGGTGTTCAAAAAAGGAAATGAGGTAGTGAGTGCTATCGTCGTTCACTGGCTACTCCGGTTGGTATCAATGGCGCCCATTGGCTGACCCTGCGACATGAATCTGTCACACTAAACTAGCGTCGACCACCCCCTATCCTTAATGCTCAATAATGAGAGTCTCATGCTTCAGATGCGCGCATTTGCTGTTGTCCTTGAGTCTCTAGATGTACCTAGCGATGTCGGAGAATCTCGGTGAATTCCGCTGAGCAGCATGATCGAGATGACGCGCTCGCATTTCTACGCAAGTTTTACGACCTACCGAAGGATACATGCTATCTAGACGGCAATTCCCTAGGGGCGTTAAGTCACTCGGTTGAGGCATCAATGCACAAAGTGGTTCAGCGGGAGTGGGGTGAGACACTGATTGGCGGTTGGAACAGCCACGGGTGGCTCGATCTACCCATAAAGATAGGGGACAAGCTAGGCGCTCTACTGGGTGCCTCCCCAGGGGAAACCCTATGCTGTGACAACTTATCGATCAATGTATTTAAAAGTTTGGCTGCAGCGCTTGAGTTGCGTGCACCCCGAACAAAAATCATTACCGAGGCCACACATTTCCCCACGGATAACTACATAGCCGAGGGTTTGGCCCGTCTCTTGGGTCCCGGCCGTTGCCAGGTAATAGCGGTCCCACTGGAGGACCTTGGAACCACGGACCTTAGTGATGTTGCGGTAGTTTCTTTGGCTCACGTGGATTTTAGGTCTGGCGCATGCCGGGATATTGCGGGCATTACCAAGCGGGTTCACGATGCGGGCGCCTTGGTGCTCTGGGATTTGGCTCACAGTGCTGGGGTTATCGACCCAGCGCTCAATGCCAACCAAGTTGATATGGCGGTTGGCTGTACCTACAAATTTCTGAATGGCGGTCCGGGTGCCCCTGGGTTTCTGTACATCGCCAAGCGACATCACCAGGCCGTGAATCCATTGCCCGGTTGGATGGGCCACGCCGACCTTTTTGCTTTTGAGTCGAGCTATCGACCGGCGCCAGGTATTCGCCGCTTCCTGACCGGGACCCAGAGTGTCATTAGCATGACGGCGGTTGATGCGGCCCTCGAGATTTTTGAGCGTGTTTCGATGGCTGAGCTGCGCGCGAAAAGCTTAGCACTCAGCGATTACTTCTTAACTCTGCTGCGCGACGAACCCGTGACGCGGGAAGTCGTCTGCCTTACGCCCCGTGAGCATTCACAGCGAGGCTCGCAAATCAGTCTGCGCCTGCCTATGGGTTATCCCATTAGCCAGGCCTTAATTGCCCGGGGAATCATTGTCGATTTTCGCGAGCCTGACATAGTGCGTTTCGGCTTTTCGCCCTTGTATAACAGTTTCACTGAGGTGCATGCTGCGGTGACAGCGCTTGCTGATATCTTGCGGACCGAATGCTACCGCGAGGCGCGCTATCAGCAACGACAGACGGTGACCTAGCTTAAATTTGGCGCCGCCCTCGGGTCCTAGGGCTGCATCTGAAGAATGGCTCCGATGAAGGGTTTAAACCAAAAGATCGATGCATCCATGCGTTGGTAGCTTACGGGTAGTCGTTCTAAACCCTTAGGCCATATAGAATAGGTGCGATTAAGACATCGTCCTTAGCTGCGTCAGGGAGTTCATATGAATCGCGCGTTTTTTATCAAGATCCACCTATATTTGTCGGCTTTTTTCAGCGTGGCGGTGATCCTGGTTGCCACCTCTGGTGGGCTGTATTTATTGGGACAGAAAGGCTCACTGGAAACCACTCGAGTAGCGGTGCTGCCCGATGCGGCATCAATAGTGGCCGAGCCATCGAAAGAAAGCGTTTTGGCGGTGCTGGCCCAGGCGGGTGTATCTAACTTCGATTTCGATTACGTTAAGGATCGCGGTCGTATCCTACAAACACGCCCCACCAGCCGGCCTTACTACCAGCTTACCGTGTCGGGTAATGCGGTAGAAGTCGACTATATGGTCCCCTCGCTACAGAAAAAGATGATGGAGCTGCATATGGGTCATGGACCCAGTGTTTACCGTGTTTATCAGCAGATTTTTGCGGCCGGCATGCTGTTTATCATTGTCAGTGGTCTGTGGCTTGGACTGTCATCGCCGCGATTACGCAAACCTACTGCCCTAGCAGCGGGCACTGGATTAGTGTTGTTTGCGGTCGCGGCGCAGTTATTGGTCTGAGGATAACCGCGCGTTGACATCGATAGCTCCAGTTATAGCCGTCATCTCGTGTTTGTCGTGGGTCACCCATCACTTAAGACGCTCACAACCTACGTTGCTCACAAATAGCCCAATGGACACCGTCAGCTTATGTTTACCCCACTAAAAGACGCTGTTAACCCTCAAATCAAAACACCCGACAACTACGTTGTCTACGGTTGGCAGCGAAGTTATTTCACCCATAAGCTCATGGCGGCCCTCACGTTTTACGGCGCCGATTGGTCTTTTATTGCTAAGACTCAGGCGAACGAGGCGGAAATTCGATTCCGATCTGGGACCCATCAGATTCCGGTGCTGCACACACCCGACAACTGGATGATTGCCGACACTACGCCACTACTTCAGCTACTCGATGCGCGTTTTCCTGGCCGCGAAATGTTCCCCGAGGGAGCAATGGGAATGTTGGTGCATGTGCTTGAGGAGTACTTTGACGAGTGGCTTGCGCGCACCACTGTGCACTGGCGATGGAATTACCCCGAAAATCATGAATTGTTGTCGATGGATGCTGCCCAAGGTAACAGAGAGGGGGCTGCCCGACTGATCGAGTGGGGCGCTAAAGTGTGTCGAGCCACCGGCGTCAGCTCCGAAATACAACAACGGGCGGCCGAAGCGGAGTATCACCGGATCATGGCGGCCGCTGAGCAGCAGTTGCAATCCACAGCATTTTTACTCGGCGATAGGCCAACGGCGGTGGATTGTATCGTGCTCGCTGGACTACGAGCGCATTTCCTTTACGACCCTGCACCTAGACGTGAACTTATCGACCGTTATCCGCTAGTGGTCGATTGGGTGAATACCAAGGCCGATCAATGGTCGGGTAATGGAGACACAGCGCCACTGCCAGTCTGTACGCCATTCGTTCACGTCACCCTCAGCGAGATAGCCAATACTTACAGGCATTTTGCGCTGGCTAACAAGTCCGCACTTGCCAGCGGCGACAAGGCCTTTGTCATTCCCATGTACGGTGAAGAGGTCAGTTATTTGGCTCGGCCTTACATCGAAAAATCCCGCCGGATGTTAGCGGAACGCTATCGTCAACTTTGTGCTGATGATTGCCAGCACAGCTTTGACACTTTGTCGGACAGATATGGTCTGGCCGACTTGTTGGCGGTATGGACAACCTCTGGTTAACGATCGCAGCCTTCTCTACGTCCTTGCTTACCGCTTTGGTGGGGCTCGGTGGTGGTGTCGTCTTAATACTACTGATGCCCGGTCTGATGCCGCTACAGGCCATCATTCCGGTCCATGCGCTGGTTCAGTTCGTCTCTAATTTCTCACGGGTGGTTTTCGCTGTCAGAGAAGTGGATTGGCACTTCATACCCCCGGTGCTGCTGGGTAGTTTTGTCGGAGCGCTGGTGGGTAGTCAAACCGTCGGTTTGGTCAGCTTGCCTTGGTTGCCAGCGGTGGCTGGCGTCCTGATTCTTTTTGTCACATGGGTTCCCCTTGATAGATTGGTACCCACAGGTCGATGGGCACTCCTTGCACTGGGTTTCTACCAGACAGGGCTCGGTATGTTGGCTGGTGCTACGGGCCCACTAGGGGCCGCGGTGCTTGCGCGTATTCGCCGCCAACGAGAATGGTTGGTGGTCAATACTGGGGTGTATATGATGGTGAACCATGGTGTTCGCGCTGTTGCGTTTGGACTGCTGGGTTTCTCCTTTGCGCCTTGGATAAACACCATTACTTGGATGAGTTTCGGTATGGTTACTGGTGCCCTTGTGGGTACCCGTTTGCGCCAAAGCCTGCCCCAGCAAAATTTTGAGACGATTTTCCGGTGGGTGGTGACAGTGCTTGCACTGCGGATGGTGGGGCTGACGGTTATGGATCAACTTGGATGATGCCGAGTGTGGGAATTCAGCAGTGCGACTAGTCGGTTACCTCGTCGTTGGATTGATCGCACTGATAGTTGCGGCTAGTGCAGGTCTTGCCTTATTTGCTAACTCGTCATTAGCGCGCTCTCAATTCGAGGTTGCTCTCTCGGAGTCACTGGGTCGCGAGGTTCACATCGGTGCGCAGCAGATTGTCTGGGGCTCAACCCTAACCTTAACCATCGATGATGCCCGCGTCGCAGCCCCTGCTTGGTCGAAGTCCTCGAACTTTGTCGCCTTCAATAAGCTGCAGGCTACCGTAAAGCTGAGTGCGCTTTTTGAGCAGCCCATCCGGCTGCAATCATTGGATGTCTCTGGGTTAACACTCCATCTTGAGCAGCTTGACGATGGCCGCGCTAGTTGGTCGTTTGACGTCAGAGACGACGAACCCGAGTCGCCCGACCCGTCGGAAACAGCGGGTCCGCTACTGCCGGTTTTAATCGAACACGTTCAATTGATCGGTACTGAAATTTCCCTGCAAATCCCCGATGCACCAGCCCTTCATCTGAGGGCTGACATCACTCAGGCCCTTCACAGCGACACGCTCACCATTAACCTTAGTGGGTCGCTGACTAAAAAAGCAGCGGCTAATGACCAACAGAGCACCCCTATGCCCTTGGCGCTTACCGTGGGGGCTACGTCAGTCAAGCAGTTGATCGATTTCGGCGCTGCTGAGCTTACTTTCCATGGGCAACTGGGGGAAATGAACATCAATCTCAGCGCCAACATCGATGACGTCAGTACCCTTGAGTACGTGGCTGCGACCGTCGATTTGAGCGGACCGAGTGCCGCAAAAATCGGAGCGTTGGTGGGGCAAGATGGGCTGCCCGACAGTCCATTCACCGTCGAAGCTGCCATCACGCGAGCGAAACAAAAACTTGATATCCATCATTCGCAGTTAACGCTGGGTAAGATCGTGTTGGATGTAAGTGGAACCTTGCCCGATTTATCCACACCGACCCACGCCGACCTGGCAGCTACGCTGGACCTACCAGAACTTGAGGCGTTGGCAGCGGTGTTTGCACTTCCGCCTCAGATCAGCGGGCCACTCAGTGGCAGCGTCACTGTGTCAGCTCATGACGCAGATGCCAATGTTAAGGGCAATGTGAGCACTAACTATGGGTCTGCGGCCTTTGATGGAAAGTTGATGCGTAGCCCCTCGCTTACCGGTAGCGAATTAACCATTGAACTATTCGACGACAATATTGCTCATTTGCTGGCTCTACTGCCCACGGCCACTGAGGATCAGCAACAACCCGGACAAACCCTGATGCGTGCGCTCACTGGGCCATGGCAATTCCAGACTCAACTTCATATCGCACAAGAGCAGTACCAATTGCGGCAGGGTACCGTGTCACTCGACAAGGATAGGGTCGCGTTCAGTATCGACATTAATCGTGTGGCCCCCGCTGAGGGTATTGCCTTCACCCTCGATGGCAGCATCGCTAAGTTACAACGTTATTTGTCATCAATGCTCGATGTCGAATCCTTGGCACTGATTCCACAGGCGCCTCTCAACCTAAAAACGTCTGGAGCGCTGAGCGCACAGATCCTAACGTTACATCCGACTACTTTCTCTCTGGCTGGGCTTGAGGGCGAATTCACAGGGACTACCCATCTTGAGACGGCGGACACGACCGTGGAGTTTACGTTAACCAGCGACCGCCCATCAGCATGGGTACCGCTGGGTTTACTTCCCAGCGCGTTCAATCAGGCAGCATTACAGTTACCACTCAGCGCCAATGGAGCGCTGCACTCGAGCGCAGGACAGTTTGCCCTCAACGCCCATCGGGTCACTTTGGGTGAGAGCGTGCTTAGCGGGGCTGTTGGACTCAACACAACGAGCGATCATTTATCGGTAGCGCTGGATTTTACATCGCCCAATATCTTTATGTTTGCCAATGAAGACGTTGATGTCGGTGGTCAGCAACTACCGGTGACAGCAACGATCAAACTGGGCTTACAGGAGGGCAGGGTAGACGTCGATGCCATGGAGGTCATTGCGGAGGGTGGCACGATCATATCGGCAAGGGGTGATCTGCGCTTTGGTGATAGCTTTGATGGCACCGATTTTGATGTGGACGCGCGCATGGCTAGTCTGCAGCACTTGGGCTTTTTGTTGGGCGCCGACTTACCTGATGTGTCGTTAGCGCTATCTGCGGATATATCAGGTGATCTGCACCACGTAGTAGCCAAAAACTTTTCTGTCACCTTGGGTGAATCAGTGATCGCGGGTCACTTGCAAGTGGCGAATCCTGAGCGTCCCAGCCTGGAACTCACGCTACAGTCGGATATACTGGATCTACGCCCTTTGATCCCTGCGCGGGCACAAACAACCACGGCCACGCCTGAGCCTGTTCGCTCAAACACAGAGGGCTTCCAGCAGGTCGAGCGCGAAGGTATGGCTTCGCCTCAATCAAAATCTGGGATTACTGAGGCCACTCACGTCACGACTGACAAGCGATTGATTCCACACACTCCCATCGATTTATCACCACTGGAGCGCTTTGATGCGGTTGTCGATCTCGATATAAAACGCGTTGTGGGTCACGCTCGGTATTTGCAGGATGTGGCGCTCGATGTTGAGGTCAGAGAAGGCGCACTGCACTTAAAAAACCTATCCCTCACCGATGAGGAAACAGGTGCGATCAATATAGTGGGCTTCGCCAGACCCAGCGGTGAGAGCCATCGTGTCTCTATTAACGCAGTGGGTGAGGGCATGAATTTGGATTTTTCGACGGCCAAATCAAGCCAGCAGGATACGATAACGCGAGTCGACTTCGACGCGCTGCTTTTCGGAGAAGCCAATAACCTTAGAGATCTGCTGAGCACTGGGCATGGTTTTATTCAGGTAGAAAGCGGTAAAGGTAAGTTGCCTAAGTTACCTAGTGGGCTGCTCACCAATGATGTCCTGGACGAGTTGTTAACTGTGCTCAATCCGTTTCGCAAACAGCAGACCAACACCCTATTGCGATGCGGCGCTCTCGTTGGTTCTCTAGAAAACGGTCGTCTTTTGGGGCAACCCTTATTCACTATGGTGACCGACCGTTTGGCCATTGTGTCTAACGCGCAAATCGACATGACAACTGAAAAGTTGTTTGCCACATTTAAGTCAGTGCCTCAGCGTGGTGTGGGTATTAGTGCAACCACTGCACTCAACTCTTTTGTCGCGGTGGGTGGGACTCTGGCCAAGCCGGAGCTGACGGTAGATCCCACGGGCACCATCGTGAAAGGGGGTTTGGCCTTTATGACAGGCGGGTTATCGCTGCTCGGCGAGGGCCTCATTGATCGAGCCACAACGGGAACTAGCGCTTGTGATAAGGCCTTAGCAAGCGCCAGCAAAAATCGCTTGAGGATTGAAGCCATGCAAGCGGATTTTCACTGATTTCCCATAATGAACTGGGTGAGGTTATTGTGTGGTGTTTTCAATTGAATGGTGGGCCCACCAGGACTTGAACCTGGGACCAATCGATTATGAGTCGACTGCTCTAACCAACTGAGCTATGGGCCCGAAAGGCGGGAGGCGAGTGTACCAGAGTCTTTCGATTCGCACTCGCCTCAGCGTGAATTAACCACCAGAAATGGCTCAGGCTGCCTCTGTTACTCCCAGCTTTCCGGTAGTGAGGCATTGACCAAGCCGCCATCAACGGTGATGGACTCGCCGATGATGTAGTCACCCGAGCGGGCTGCCAGAAAGACCGCAGCGGCAGCCATATCTTCATCCCGCCCAATGCGTTTGTTAGGAATGGCTTTGCCTACGAAATCAGCATGGTCCCTAGCTGCTTTATTCATCTCTGAGGCGAAAGCACCCGGACATATGGCGGTCACATTAATGTCGTCTTTGATGAGTCGCGCGGCTAAGCGTTTGGTGAGGTTAATCACAGCGGCTTTGGATGCTTGGTAACTGTAGGTTTCCCAGGGGTTCAGGCGCAACCCGTCGATCGACGCGATATTGATCACCTTGCCGGGGTTATCAGATGACGCACCCGCTTGTAGTGTGGGGAGCAAAGCTTGGGTCAAAAAGAACGGCGACTTCACATTAAGATTCATGACCTTATCCCAGCCCGACTCCGGGAAGGTCTCGATGGCTTCACCCCAGGCTGCCCCTGCATTGTTTACCAGAATTTCTAAGCCGTCTTCGTGTTCAGCGTAGGCTGCTGCTAATGCTTTGCAACCCTCAACCGTTGACACATCCATAGGCAGGGAAATGCAGTTATCGCCCAGCTCAGCGGCTACCGCATCACAGACATTGGCTTTCCGGGACGAGATATACACTTTGGCGCCCTGTGCAATAAAGCCCTTAGCAATCATCAGGCCGATACCGCGGGAGCCGCCAGTCACCAGTGCTCGTTTGCCTTCTAGCGAAAATAGATTTTGCATTTCCATGGGACTTTCCTTTAGTTTTGTGGATAGTTTTCGCGAATCGTTATCATTTTCTTTCTTGTTATATGTTTATAACAAAGTGGATGGTAGCCTTTGCAGGCGGTGCGCCAGGGGGACACCGCGGTATCTTCTCATGACCAAGCGTTACTGGGGGTATCTTGATTGTGCAAAGCACGTTGAAATAGTGAGACAAACATCATGCAAGCAAATGTCGGTAGTGTTGATAAAACTATTCGGATCGTCGTGGGTATCGCCATGATAGCCGCCGGTGTCATGTACCAAAATGTGTGGGGGGCCGTGGGATTAGTGCCCTTGGCCACCGCTTTAATGGGATGGTGCCCACCTTACTCATTATTGGGTATCAACACCTGTTCGTTGAAGAAGAATGGCTGATATCAAGTCATTATCTGATCGGTCGGCGGCGACATCGCCGACCAAGTCTGCGCTTTCAGTAACCGAGCTGGAGCAGCGTTTGCAGCATGCTGCTCCCTTAGCGGCCGTTGGAAAGATTTCTGCCGGTGCGGCCCATGAAATCAATCAGCCGCTGAATGTTATTCGCATGGCTGCCTTCAATCTTCGTCGCGGTCTCGAAAAGGGTAGCTTAGATACGACCGCCGCCCTCGACAAATTGGCTGCTATCGATGCGCAAATCTCTAGGGCTGCCGAGTTGGTGGGAGCCATGAAGGCATTTTCACCCACTAGCCGCGGGGGAGAGGCCACCATTCAGCCTGTGGCTGCTATGCGAGTTGCTCTGGCTTTGATGTCCCGCCGGTTCAGCGCGGAAATGATTGAACTCAACCACATGGCCGCCGAGGGTGCCGGCGAGGTGCAGGCTAATCCTGCCGCCTTACAGACGCTCATTGTGGCTATTATCGATAATGCCGTTGAGGCATTAAGCACAAGCGCTGTTGCTACATCAGACCCCGTAGCGCTAATGACGGCTGCCGCCAGCAGTGGGGTGGGTGTCAATTTGGAGCCTGACAACGCGGTGCGTCGAATCGACGTCAGTGAAACCCTGGGCGATGGGTGCTATCGGTTTACTGTTTCTGACAACGCAGGCGGTATCCCTGATGACATTTTGCCGCGTGTATTCGACCCTTATTTCACCACCGCAACCGATGGCAGCCATCCGGGTCTTGGGCTTACTGTTGCTAGCGCCATTGTTGCTGAGCTCGGAGGATCTATCAGTTTAGCCAACAAGCCTTTGGGGGACTGCAGTGCGGGCTTGTCGGTCACCGTCGAGCTACCCATTACTACTCCTATCCTGTAAGAGCCGGCGTCTTCTCAGGGAGGGAAGCGATACCATCCTGCTAGAGGATGGCATCGACTATCTAGTCAGATTACTCGTCTAGGAAGCTACGGAGATAATCTGATCGGGTGGGATGACGCAATTTGCGGAGAGCTTTCGCTTCAATCTGACGAATACGCTCCCGCGTGACATCAAACTGCTTACCCACTTCTTCCAGTGTGTGATCGGTATTCATATCGATACCGAAACGCATGCGCAACACTTTGGCTTCACGGGCGGTAAGGCCGGCAAGGACGTCTTTTGTGGCTTCGGTAAGACCTTCCTCGGTTGCTGAATCAACCGGGCTAGCGATGGTTGTGTCTTCAATGAAATCACCCAGGTGCGAGTCTTCATCGTCACCAATGGGCGTTTCCATCGAGATGGGCTCTTTAGCTATTTTCAGGACCTTACGAACCTTGTCTTCCGGCATATCCATGCGCTCCCCCAACTCTTCCGGGGTGGGTTCACGGCCCATCTCTTGCAGCATTTGACGTGAAATACGATTGAGCTTGTTGATGGTCTCAATCATGTGTACCGGGATGCGGATGGTGCGTGCCTGGTCGGCAATCGAGCGAGTGATCGCTTGGCGAATCCACCATGTGGCATAGGTTGAAAACTTATAGCCTCGTCGATATTCAAACTTATCGACCGCCTTCATGAGGCCTATGTTCCCCTCTTGAATAAGATCTAGGAACTGCAGCCCCCGGTTGGTGTATTTCTTGGCAATTGAAATCACCAAACGCAGGTTGGCTTCCACCATCTCTTTCTTGGCACGTCGAGCTCGGGCTTCGCCCATGCTCATACGACGATTGACTTCTTTGATTTCAGCCACCGACAGACCGGTTAGCTCTTCAACTTCGCTAATGCGTCGTTGCAAGCGTTGAATGTCGTCTTTGAAATCAGTAAGCCGTGCGCCGACGTCTTTCCGCCGAGATTGTCGCGACAGCCAGCGCAAATCGCTTTCGGATCCTTGGAAGCTCTTGATGAACTCTTTGCGGTCCATACGGCATTCCCTTACCGCAATGCGCATAATCTCGCGCTCTTGTTCACGAATACCTTGCAGTGCTAAGCGCGGTTCTTCAATTAAGGGATCAAACGTGCGTGGCGTCAGCTTGAAGAACTTGAACAATTCGCCGAGCTTTTCCATTTCCGACAAGGCCTTGGGATTGTCACGGCCATGGCTCTCGATTGCCTTTTCCGTCTTGGTGCACTGACGCTTAAGTGAGGTAAACCGCTTTTTGGCTTCAACCGGATCGGGACCCGATTCGCTCTCTCCCTCGTCTTCGGCCGCCGCAGCATTCTGCTCGGCAATTTCTTGAGCCGAAGGCACGTGGTCCGCCGGATCTAAGTAACCGATTAAAATATCGGAGAGCTTGCGCTCTTCCTTCGCTACTAAATCGTAGTCGTCGCAAAGCTTCCGCACTACCCCGGGGTAGTGGGCCAGAGCCGCCATGAGCTCACGGATACCTTCTTCAATACGTTTCGCGATGACAATTTCGCCTTCGCGGGTGAGTAGTTCTACGGTACCCATTTCGCGCATGTACATGCGCACAGGGTCGGTAGTGCGTCCAGCCTCGTTCTCAACGGCGGCCAGAGCGGCTGCTGCTTCTGCCGCGGCTATTTCGTCTGCAGAGCGATCGCCTTCGGTCAGAATGAGTTCATCGGCATCGGGTGCCTGCTCAAACACCTGGATACCCATGTCGTTGATCATCTGGATGATGTCTTCGACCTGATCCGGCTCCGATATATCTTGAGGAAGGTGGTCATTCACCTCGGCGTAGGTGAGGTAGCCCTGTTCTTTGCCTTTGGCGATAAGTGCTTTTAGACGGCTTTGCTGATGCACTTTTTCGGACATTCGGAAACCTGTGTTGATTAACAAAAAATAAGTTCGAGATTGTAGCGCGTGCGCTCTCGATCAGCCATCACTTATGTTCGATTTGGCCCAAGATTACACATTTTGCCATTTTATTCTTATGGGTCGAGTGTGGCGCTTTTGTTATAGAAATCAAGTGGCTAGTGCTCACGCCTCCCCCCTTCGCCTGTTCTGTGCTACCTGCCCCCTGTGCTCGGTGGCCCTCTGGGTGCGCACTCAGCGGCGACCACTTAGTGCCCTGATCTCGGTGGTTAGTGTTAGCAATTCCTGTTTTTCTTCTGGTGAGAGGTTTGCATAGGGCGTTGCCTTGAGCGCATTG
>CBFHMA010000012.1:0-23005 GCA_965656775.1 Luminiphilus sp. | reverse complement strand
CACAACCTTGCTCGGTAACTGACAACACCGTCGGGCTAGTACCCACTAAGCTATCGATCGATACCCGTCGTCCATCCGCCAAATAAACCCCCGTGCTACCCACAACGCATTCACGCAAATCTGAATTGACCGGTCGTTTATTCGGGCGCTGCTCAAGAGAGCGGTTAAGCTGGGACAGCGCCACCACTGGACATTTAAATTCTTTGGCGATTGCCTTCAAGCTTCGAGATATTTCAGAAATTTCCGCGGTGCGGCCCTCATTGGCACCCGCGACACGCATTAACTGTAGATAGTCGACCATGATCATACCCAGCGCACCCTGCTCCCGCGCAACACGACGGGCACGGCTGCGTAATTCTGTGGGCGTCAACGCGGGGGTATCGTCAATAAACACCCGTGCCTCTTTCAGCTTGGCCATTGCTGCAGAGAGTTTCGGCCAGTCCTCCTGCTCTAATTTACCGTTTCGAACACGGGTCTGATCGATACGACCCATAGACGACAACATCCTAATGACGAGCTGTTCAGCGGGCATCTCCATGGAAAAAACCAAGATCGGTCGGTCGGTACCAAAGGCGCCGTTTTCCACCAAATTCATGGCAAAACTGGTCTTACCCATCGATGGGCGACCCGCAACAATTACCAAATCGGAAGGCTGCAAACCGGAGGTCATTTTGTCGAGGTCAATAAACCCCGTCGTGAGCCCTGTAATATCGCCGCCTGAATTAAATAATTCCTCGATGCGTTCCAGGGCGCCGGTGAGCAGTGGCTCCATACCCCGAGGGCCGCCGGTCTTGGGGCCATCCTCGGAGATCTGCATAATTCGACGCTCGGCCTCATCAAGTAGCTCTTCCGCCGAGCGTCCTTCTGGCTGATAGCCTGTTGTCGCAATATCGTGGGCTGCAGAAATGAGTTTGCGCAAAACAGCGCGTTCGTGCACCGCCGTGGCATAGGCACGAATGTTGGCAGCTGTTGGTGTGTTTTCAGCCAGCTCGGCAAGATACGTATGACCGCCCGCGGACTCTAACTCTCCCGTTGCCAGCAAGCGATCGGCAACGGTGATGACATCGACGGGCTCACCCCTGTCGATAAGGGCGGCTATCTGTCGAAAAATGGCGCGGTGTTCAGGCCGATAAAAATCCCCCGCCGACACCACTTCAGCGATGACATCCCAACTGTCAGCGGACAACAACAAGCCGCCGATGACTGATCGTTCCGCCTCAATGGAATGGGGCTGCATGCGAATGCGGGCAATATCGGCATCGGCACTGGGACTATACCCAGCGGCTTCACTTCGCTCCGTCATGATGTACCCAACATACCGTTATATGTCGCACTTTCTGCTCTGTGGTGGCACAGGATAACGCAGAAAACGTCGCCGAGAACGGTTAAGGATCTCGACGACGCCAGAACAAGCTGGGTGTTACTCGGGCACCACTTCAACAGTGATGGTCGCCGTCACCTCGCCATGAACCTGCAACATGACCTGGTACTCGCCGGTCTCACGGATAACACCTTCGGGCAGACGGACTTCTGACTTATCCACCTCGACGCCAGCCTGTGTAATACTATCGGCAATGTCTCGGGTACCCACAGAGCCAAATAATTTGCCCTCATCGCCAGCAGTAGCTGCAATTTCAATACGCTCGAGTGCTTCGATTGCCGCAGCTCGCTTCTGCGCAGCTTCCAGTGTGGCAGCGGCCGCCGCTTCAAGTTCGGCTCGACGAGCTTCGAATACCGCGACGTTTTCTTCTGTAGCAGGTACAGCCTTACCCTGAGGAATCAGGAAGTTTCGACCATAGCCTGCCTTAACAGCCACTTTGTCTCCTAAACTTCCAAGACTGCCCACGTTTTCCAGCAGTATTACTTCCATCGCTATCGTTCCTTGTTGTCGGGCGCACCCGATTACATGTGAATGAGAGATCGCGCAGACCGCTACGTCGACCCGTTGCTGCCGCCAGTAGCCCAGCGAGAGCGAAAATCAAAGATGGCATCTATCACCACCAAACCCACAAGAAGCGCTTTGCTGGGGTCAAACAAAACCCACGCTACATAAAACGCTGCGAGCCAGCCGCTGCCATGCCCTTTGGCATCAGCCCAGCTATGCACCAACGCCAAACCACAAAACGTCAGCGGTACCATGATGACGGCCGCCCAACCCACAAGCAGGGGTGAGCTCACCCATAGACCTACTGCCGCCGCCGCCAACAGTCCGGTCCAGACCGGCGGTAGGCGCAAGCTACGAAATTCACGACCAAACCCACCAGGGTTGTAGAGCACCGCTTGCCACCAGCGCCCTAACAACAAACTGAGCATGGCCATGGCGGCATTGCCCGCAGACAATATTCCCGCCACTTGCATAGCTGTTGGCCGGGGGAAGGAAGGTGCACCTGTGCCCGCATCCTGCCAGCTAGCTTCTAGCTGATCTAATACCTGAACAAACAACTCGACCAGCTGGTTCAAAAATTCGGGGCTAAACAGCAGCAAACTTGCCCCTGTCGCCAACCCAACCGCAGCGCTTGCCATTGCCGCCAGCGCCAAACTCACTGACACCCTTAGAACCATTGCCAGTAAGTAGGTACCCACTAGCAATAGCAGCGTGCTGGCGTCGCCGCTGACGTAGGCAACAACCAATGCCGGCAGTGCCGCCCACAGGACCAACCAAGTACCGTCACTCAAACCCTTTCTAAGGGTAACTAGGGCAACCGTGGCGGCACTCAACCAGCCAAACAACATGCTGCTTGCGCCTAATACCGCGACCGCCAGCGCTTGCCAGCGACCGCGCATTATGAATGCTGCGAGGCCGCGCATCGTCTTTCGTTACTGGTGCGAATCTGTGTAGGGTAATAACGCCAAGTATCGAGCACGCTTGACGGCAGTGGCC
This sequence comes from Luminiphilus sp., assembly GCA_965656775.1. GTDB lineage: Bacteria > Pseudomonadota > Gammaproteobacteria > Pseudomonadales > Halieaceae > Luminiphilus. Next base: position 20,124 of record CBFHMA010000012.1, on the reverse strand, counting down.
AACTGTCGCTGATACTTTGCTTTAGTACCGGTAATTCGGCTCGGTACAATCTTGCCCGTTTCGGTGATGTACTGCTTCAGTGTCTCGAGATCTTTGTAATCAATCTCTTTGACGCCTTCGGCGGTAAACCGACAAAATTTACGTCGACGGAAAAAACGTGACATACATTATTCCTCGCTGTCGTCAGCTTCGGCATCGGCCTCTGCATCGTCATTAGATGGGTTCGCGTCGTCGCGCTTGGCATCAGCTGCTTGGCGCTCTTGGTAGCGCGATTTGCGCTCACGATCTTCTTTCTCGGCCTTCATGATCAAGGACTCATCGGTGATGGCTTCATCACGACGAATAACCAGATTACGAATGACGGCGTCGTTGTATCGGAAAGTAGTGGTGAGCTCTTCCATCGCCTCGTTGGAGGCTTCAACGTTCATGAGGATGTAGTGGGCTTTGTGTACTTTGTTGATGTGGTACGCCAACTGACGGCGTCCCCAATCTTCAAGACGGTGCACCTGACCGCCATCTTTTGTGATGACGCTGGTGTAGCGCTCAATCATGCCCGGAACTTGTTCTGACTGGTCGGGATGGACCATGAACACAACTTCGTAGTGTCGCACGCGCGGACTCCTTACGGGTTAAGCTGTCTGCAAGTGCAGTACAGCAAGGAGATGAACCCTGAGGTTCGTCTAATTTTCAGAGGCGCGGAGTCTACATAGGCCTGATCGACTTTGCAAATGCCCCTCTGTATACATAGCCGCCGATTAACCTTGGCCTTAGCACTCATTGTCGGTTGAATTGCCGCTGACGAAGGGCTTCGAACAAGCACACACCGGTGGCCACCGAGACATTTAAAGAACTGACAGAGCCCATCATGGGTAACGCCACCAAGAAATCGCATTGTTCCACGGTCAGCCGCCGCATACCGTCGCCCTCAGCCCCCATCACAAGGGCGATCGGGCCGGAAAGATCCTGCTGATAAAGACTTTCGTTGGTATCGCCACTCGTACCAACCACCCAGAGACCTGCCGACTTCAGACGAGCTAGGGTTCTGGCTAAGTTAGTCACCCGTGCAATGGGCACTGTTTCGGCAGCACCGCAGGCCACCTTGATAGCAACGGGCGATAAGTCAGCACTGTTGTTCTTAGGGATAACAACCGCAGCGACACCGGCAGCGTCAGCGCTGCGCAGACAAGCGCCAAAATTATGCGGGTCGGTAACACCGTCAAGCACGAGCAGAAGTGGATTGGTCAATGAGCCGAGCAGAGATTCCAAGCCCATCTCATCCAGCATCAAATCCAGCTCACGGGCCGCCACCCGCGCAAGGATGCCCTGATGACGACCATCAACGGTATCGTCTAGCTGATGCCGAGCCACCCGCCGCACATCAACCCCTTGATTCTGAGCGAGGGATTCAATGGATTGTATGCGTTTGTCTCTACGATCTTCCTGCAACCAAAGCTGCAACACACGCTTTGGATCGCGCTTTAAAACACTTTCTACCGCATGAAACCCGTAAATCCACTCCTCGGACATCAGCGTTTTTTACCCTTCGACGTATCTTTGCCAGCACCGGCTTTACCCGTCTTAACCCGTTTGCGTGGTGCCGATCGCTTACCCTCGGTAACTTTCTTAGCGTCACCTTTTGACGGCACTTTAGTGACACCCGAACGGGCACGCCCCTTCGATTTTGAGGGTTTGGCAGCTGACTTTACCTGCTTGGGTCGAGCCCCTGAGCTGCTGTCTCCGTCCATCTCGAGATCGATTTTGCGCTCATCGAGGTCAACGCGAGCCACTCGAACGGTCACTACCCCACCCAGTTGAAAGACTTTCCGAGAGTGCTCACCCACTAGACGCTGCTTAGCCTGATCAAAATGATAATAGTCACCCGGTAAGGCACTGATGTGGACCAACCCCTCAATATAGAGATCCCGCAACTCAACAAATACGCCGAAGGACGTCACCGCCGTGATCACGCCGCTGTATACCTCGCCCACCTTATCGCGCAAAAACTCACACTTGAGCCAGGCTTGCACTTCTCGAGTCGCATCATCGGCTCGACGCTCAGTCATCGAGCAATGCTCCCCCAGCTGCAACATCTCAACATCGGTGTAAGGAAATACCTCGGCTTTGGGCAGGGTCTTTGCTCCGACCACCCGCCGGACTTGTCCATTGGCTTTTTTGGATCGAATCAAATGGCGGATAGCCCGATGCACGAGTAGATCCGGGTAGCGCCTGATAGGTGACGTGAAGTGGGTGTACGCGTCGTAATGCAACCCAAAGTGACCTCGATTCTCCGGATCGTAAACTGCTTGGCTAAGCGATCGAAGCATCATAGTTTGAATGACGCCCGCGTCCTCTCGCTCGGCAATTTGACTAAGCACTTGCTGATAGTGATGGGGGGTGGGCGCCTCACCGCCGGCCAATTCCAAGGACAACTCACCCAAAAACGCACGTAGATTCTCGAGCCGCTGAGCACTGGGGCCGTCGTGGACACGGAACACAATGGGTAGTTGTTGCGCCAGTAAAAACTGGGCGGTGGCCACGTTGGCAATGAGCATGGCCTCTTCAATCAGTTTGTGAGCGTCGTTACGTTGCACGGGGACAATAGCGTCTATCTTGCGCTCATCATTGAATAGGATACGCGTTTCAACGGTCTCAAAGTCGATGGCGCCACGCTGACTGCGGGCTGCACGCAGACAGCGATACAGCGCGTGAAGACGCATAATGTGAGGGTACAAGTCGGGTTTGACGTCCTCATGCCAGCTTTCATCAATCACTTGCCCAACGGCGGTATAGGTCAAACGGGCATGAGAATGAATAACAGCCTCGTAAAACTGCGCGTCCAACAATTCCCCAGCCGGGTCAAGGCGCATCTCACAGACCATGGCCAGACGATCGACTTGGGGCTTTAAGGAACACAATCCATTCGATAGCACTTCCGGAAACATGGGGACCACACGCTCGGGGAAGTATACGGAGTTACCGCGCTCGGAGGCCTCCTTATCCAAAGCCGATCCGGGTGCTACGTAATGGGAAACATCGGCAATCGCTACCCACAATGTGAAGCCCACATCGTCCTGTTCGCAGTAAACGGCATCGTCAAAATCTCTAGCATCCTCGCCATCGATCGTGACAAAGGGCAAATGACGCAAATCGACCCGATGGGCTTTATCGTCCACACTGGGCTCATCATGTAATGCACCCGCCTCCCGTAGCACGTCATCGGGCCACTGGTAGGGAATCTGGTGGGCGCGGATAGCGATATCGATCTCGAGTCCAGGATCAAGGTGATCCCCAAGAATCTCGATCACTTCCCCTTTGGCACCTAAAACTGCCGTTGGATAATCGGTGATGCGCACGGACACCATTTGTCCCGATCGAGCACCCGCTTTGCACTTAGGGGGGATTAATATGTGTTGTGTGATGCGGTTGTTATAGGGCATCAAATACCCTATTCCGCTCTCCTCCATGTATCGGCCGGGCAATTCAACCACCGCACGCTGCAGCACTTCGGCAATCTTACCCTCGGCACGGCCCCGGTGATCGGTACCGACCTGAGCGATCAATACCTCATCGCCATGAAAGACCCGTTGCATTTCTCTCGCCGATAAAAACAGGTCATCGGCACGTTTTAGGGTATCGGTTAATGGCTGAGCAAAACCATAGCCGTCACGGTGTCCGATGACGCGGCAACGTAACAGATCGAATCGTTCGGTAAGCCCGATGCGACCCCGACGATCGATGTGAAGCTGGCCGTCGCGCTGCATGGCGCTAACCCGACGACGCAAAGCCTCAAGGTCGTCATCATCAGACAATCCAAGGGCCTCTGCTAAGGCTGAGAGGGTTAGCAGAGTGCCCGCTGTGTTCAACAACTCAAGGATAAGTTCGCGGCTGGCAATGGGCTTGTCGTAACGATCGGCCTCGCGCTTAGAAAAAGGATCTGCGGGGCGGCCACGGGACTTGCGAGGTTTTGGCGACACGATGTCTCCAGATAACGTAGGAACAATGAGTATAGGGCCAGTGAGGTTGTTACAACACCACGAAAGGCTATCTCTCCGAGGACAACTCGGTCTTAAAGGGGGTTGCTTTCAGCGCTAGACAGATCAAAATCGTCATTCCAGATAAGAATAAGGTAATAACAGTATGTACAACACTATTCTGCGATCCATTGCTCTTGCTACTGTCGCGCTCGCCATGACAGCTTGGGCTCACGCTCAAGATCGACTTAAACCCTTCGTGATGGCAAGCCAGACTGATATCCCCTTCGAACAAGCCGTTAGCGACACCTATGAACACCTTACCGATAGCGGCTTTCGGATCATGGGTGAATACCGTCCCTATGAAGGTGCTTCGGTACTGGTCATTACACGCGATGACCTGAAGGCTGCGGCCTTAAGCACCGATACCAGCGTGTGGATAGCGGCACTACGGGTTGCCATCACACAGAACGCAAATGCCACCGAAGTGAGTTACGTCAATCCGGATTATTTGGCCATAGCGTATCGATTAGAGCAGCCCATCGATCAAGTCAGTGACGATCTGGCAAGTAGCTTGGGTGCCGAAACAGCGTTCGGGTCAAAGAAGGGATTAACGACCAAATCGCTGAGTAAGTACCGTTATATGTTTGGCATGGAGCGGGTAGACGATACCTATACGCTGGCCCAATACCCCGAGCAGGCACAAGCTGTTGCGGCCGTTAGTGCAGGCCTAGCCGACGCCAGTAACGGCGTCAGCGAGATTTATCGTTTAGATGTGGACAACGACACACTACTGCTTGGGGTTGCCATGCATGATGGCGGCGATGACGCTAACAAGTATCGGGATGATGGCTATCAAATGTCTGTGGTTGATTTTCAATCACCACGACAAACGGCTTATTTGCCCTATGAGATCCTTATCCGCAACGGTGAAGTATCGGCATTACATATGCGTTATCGCATGGCGCTTCATTTCCCCGACTTGAGTATGATGGGCAAACATAGCTTTATGACACTCATGCCAAGCCCCGACGCTATCGGCGAAGCCTTAAAAAGGGTAGCTGAAGGAGTAGGAGACTCAAGCAATGCCGGCTCTGGTCTGGAAACCAGCCCTAGCAACTAGTCGAACTCAGCCCATACGCAATGCGGCTGGCCGCTGTGGTGGCGTCACATGACAGCCCTAGACTGGGGCATAGTCGGCGGCTATCTACTGGTTATGCTGGCGCTGGCCGCCTGGACGGGGCGCGATCAAAGCACGCGCCATGACTACTTCCTAGCAAGCCGAGGACTGCCAAGCTGGGCATTGGCCACCTCAATTATTGCAACTCAGTGTTCTACCAACAGTTTATTGGGTGCACCAGCCTTTGTCGGTTTTGCAGCCGCTGGCGGGTTGCTGTGGTTGCAGTATGAATTGGCAGTGCCCTTCGCTATGCTCGCCCTCTGCTTTCTTTTCGGACCTATACATCGCGCCGGCGTGATCTCTATTTACGGTTATCTGGAGCAACGACTAGGACGGTCAGCGCGCTTGCTTGCCAGTGCTTGCTTTCTATTTTTTCGCGCTATCGCCACCGGTGTCACCGTCTACGGTGTGGCCTCCATCGTTGTACTGCTAACAGGTGTGAGCTACCCCATCGCCGTAATGCTGCTAATGGCTCTCACTATTGTCTACGACGTGCTGGGCGGCATGCGCGCTGTCGTTATATCTGACGTGGTGCAGATGTTACTGCTGCTATTGGCTGTGCTAGTGGCGGTCGTGTGGTTGTCTGAACCCCTGTTAACGACATCGCTCGACTTGTCGCCCCGACTACAAACAGTTGCACCACACTGGGGCTTTGACAACGACGATTATGGCTTTTGGCCTATGCTTATTGGAGGCTTTTTTCTCTATACGGCTTACTACGGTTGTGATCAAAGTCAGGCTCAACGCCTGCTGGCCACAGGCGATGCCACACGTCTTCAACGGGTACTTGTACTGAATGGCATTGCTCGTTTCCCGCTAGTGCTTGCCTACTGTATCTTGGGTCTTGGACTCGCCGCGTACGCCGCGGAGCATCCAACATTTCTTGAAACGCTGCCGCTCAACGCACAGGGAACCCCTAACATCAATTTGGTATTCCCATCGTTTGTGCTCGCAGAATTCAGCGCAGGGTTAGTGGGTTTGGTGATGGTTGGATTGTTTGCGGCCGCTATGTCATCGATCGATTCGGCGCTTAACAGCCTATCAGCCGTTACCCTGGAAGATTTCCTCGACCCGGATCAGCGTTTCAGTGAACAGCGATTACTGCTCATTTCACGCCTGCTGACCTTGGGTTGGGGCATCTTTGCGGTGCTATTTTCCTTTACTGTAGAGCACATTGCGGGAACGGTACTCGAGGCCATCAACAAAGTAGGCTCGATGGCAAATGGCCCAATGCTTGCGCTATTCGTGCTGGCAGCCATCGCGCCCCATGCAAAAGGAAAGCCCGCCATTGCAGGTTTTCTATTCGGCCTGGTGGGTAATGGCATTATCGCACTGACATTGCCACAGCTTTCTTGGCTGTGGTGGAACGTAACAGGTTTTGTGATGGCGCTCGTAGGTGCACTGATATTAGCGCCTACACCCATCTGGCGCAGGGATGACATCGATTATGTACAACCCAATGTTGGCTCGGTACTAACGCTGGTGCTTTTTGGCCTAAGTCTTACCCTGGGGCTCTATGGATGGAGCCTAGGGCAATAACCCATTATCCCTCCCAGCGCTGGAAGGCACATGACGCAATGCTTGGCCTGCCCTCACGCCGGTAAGCCCTTGCGGGTTGTAGGCAATCTCGCCGTTGACAATGACATAGGTAATGCCGGTAGCGTACCGATGGGGTTGCTCAAAGGTTGCCCGATCGGCCACAGTCTCGGCATCGAAAATAACCAGGTCGGCAGCGTAGCCAGCCAGTAACTGCCCTCTGTTCACTAGCCCCAAACGCGCTGCAGGGAGTGCCGTCATCTTACGAATAGCCTCGGGCAAGCTCATCAACCCCTGTGATCGCTGGTAATAACCCAGCACCCGAGGGAATGTGCCGTAACCCCGGGGATGGGGGTTACCCCGTCCATAGTGAATCGCACCCGTATCAGTGGCTATGGAGACCTGGGGGTGCCGCATGATTCGCCGAACATCCTGTTCGTGAATAGCGTGATAAATAGCTTGGCCGCCACCCGCTGCCTGCAACTCAATGGCTAACTCTGCGGCTTGTTCGATATTAGCGGGCATGCCCCGTTGCTCCAGAATATGCCTAAAAGTCTTACCGTTGAGTGTTGGATCCGGCTTGAAGTGGGCCACTTGAATACGACTGGGATCACCGCCTCCTCTATCGGTTTCAATCGCGTGCATAAGCTCTGCTTTGATACGAGCCCTTTGCTCTGGCACCGCAAGGCGCTTTAGCAACTCAGTCTGGCCCCCTGCTAATGACCATGCGGGGAATAAAATCTCAAAGCTCGTCGATGACGCCGTGTACGGGTATTGGTCGGCGGTGACATCAAGTCCTCGCTCTCGCGCGCTGTCTATTAGGTGTAGAGACTGCTCGCTTGCACCCCACGCGGCCGTGCCAATCGCTTTGTGATGTGATATGTGCACGGGTAAACCACTGGCTTCACCTATGCCGATGGCCTCGTTCAACGCCGGCAGCAAATTGGCGCCCTCATCACGCAAGTGAGTGGCATAAAAACCACGGTACTGCGCGGCCACCTGTGCAAGTGCCACCACCTCTTCGGTGCTGGCATAGACCCCCGGCACATATTTGAGGCCAGTGGACAAACCAAATGCACCTTCGGTCATGGCTTGAGCAGTGAGCTGAGCCATTGCGGCCAACGTCTCTGGATTAGCGGATGCATCTTGTTCGCCTAGCACCTGTCGCCTAACCGTATTGTGGCCTATGAGGAAGCCCATGTTCGGTCCGGTGCCCGTGCCGTCAATAAAATCCAGTGCATCGGCAATGTTATCGGGGGAGCTACCGCAATTGCCCGCCAGGATAGATGTGATTCCCTGTTGCAGCAGATTCGGCATCAACGGATTTGAGTACATGGCGTAGTCAGCATGGGAATGCAAATCAATGAAGCCAGGACTGACATGCAAGCCGCTGGCATCAATAGCCTCTCGTGCCTGATGTGGGTGTAAATCACCAATGGCCACAATCTGCTGATTACGAATAGCGACTGCACCCTCAAAGAGTGCACCACCGGTGCCGTCAACAATGGTGCCGCCGTGGATAACTATGTCGTAATAATCAACCGCTGCCGCCGGCATTCCCATGGGCAAACCCAGCACCACTAGCAACACGACCCTGATTGCGGTCCTCAACCAATAGGTTCGGAGAGGCGTGCTATTGCCTACGAGTCCAACCAGCCTTGCGCGTACTATGTTCGACACAGACAGCCCCCAATATCGTTCAAAAAGCATCCCGGCGCCCCATGACACTAAAACAAATATCTGTTGTGATACTTTAAGCGCTTGCCGTTAGGTCGTTTGGTCCGAAATCACTGACTTAGCGTAACACTTAAAAAATACTCTACTGAGGACACGGTCATCAGACTTACAGCCTACACAAATTACTCGCTGCGGACCCTTATGTATTGTGCTTTGCACCAGGGACAGGTGGTTCGCATTGAAGATATCGCCAACGCGTTTGGTATCTCGAAAGCACATCTACTAAAGTCAGCCCGTCAAATGGGGCAGCTGGGTTACCTGCGTACCTTCCGCGGACGCAGTGGCGGCGTTCAACTGGGTATGGCCCCCGAGCGTATTGTCATTGGTGAGGTAGTGCGAACCCTAGAAGGGTCCAGTGAAGTGGTTGAGTGCTTCAATCCAGTCACCAACACCTGCCCCCTCATCGGTGAGTGCAAACTGACGGGCCTATTTCGCCAAGGGCTCGAGGCCTTTTTCAAGGAACTCGACACAGTGACCCTTGCCGATATCACGCGCGACAGCCGCGCACTGCGTGACCGGCTGCCCTTGCTTGAAGTGGCGTAGGTCGCAAATATTGACAGCTACAGGGTAGCTGAGTAGTCTGCGCGGCCTCTGAGTCATCAGAGTCTTTCCCACTGCCCAGGTGGTGAAATTGGTAGACACGCCAGCTTCAGGTGCTGGTGCTCGCAAGGGCGTGGAGGTTCAAGTCCTCTCCTGGGCACCATACGACCAATAAAATCAACGACTTACAATCAAGAAGCATACAACCCCCACATAAAAACCCACAAACCCAAAACGGTGCAACAAGCGGCTCGCGACCACGCATGGCGTATATTCGCGTCAGGCTGTGCACGGGCTTTCTGTTTCGCCCCACCCCGAGACGCAGCAGGATAACGTCACGCAACGATCCAGATCGGAGAACGCGACGTGGGCACCCAGCATCCAAACGCCATTTCAACCTGGGCAACTGACCTGGAACTCAGCAAAGAGTTGCGCGTCCATCGCTGCACCATCTGGGCCTGGGCCCGTGAGGGTCGCATTCCAAAGCCAAAGATCGGCCCAAATACGACGCGCTGGGACCGTGCGGCAGTGATACACGCCCTGATAGGTGATGATTCTCCCTGATCACCATTGCGACCCTTAGCGGCCACTGCAGTCGGGCCAGTTTAGCGCACCCATGACAACGCCACCTTGCAGGCGACCGCAATGTTCCGCCTGACCGTGACCACCCCCGCGCCCCATCCCATCGCATCTGAAATTCCACGATAGGCCCAGCTGTAACGAATCGGCGCATATGTCGCGCCACGACACACAGCGGCGAGCCGAGGATATGATGAGCGGGCTGGACAAGGCCAGGTTGGGTTAGCGCCTCACTGATTCCCGAAAGTGCGCCCGTGCTGTACCTGGTTATCACTGTTTCACGAAGGCGTCGTGAGGTTTTCTTATCTTTCCGCTCAAACGAGCAAATAAGGAAAGGCCATGGAAGGCAAACACACAACCGCGCAGGGTGACCTGGCAACACAACTCACGGAACGCTTCGGCCTGCTGCTGACGCAGACCCAGTTCGCCGAGCTGCTCGGACGCAGCACCGGTGGACTGCGCTACAGTCTCTGCGTCCCAAGCGACGCCCGTACGCGGGCCCTCAAGGCCTGCGGCTGCCGGATCGGCAGACCCGGGAGCATTACCTATTACAGACTTACACTCATTAACTACTACAACAACTGCACGGAGTACCACACAGCGGCAAGTCAAAGAAAACCCGATGGGCGAGTGCCTGCGATTCCCCGACTGGCTGCAGGAAGACATGAAGATCAAAGCGCTCCGCCTGCTCAGGGGTCTCGATCCAGTGGATGCTCAGCTCGTCATCGACGAGTGGACAGGTGCCTAGGCGGCAGGTGAGATCCGGGTATCAGAACTGGGCTACCTGAAGGCGCTGATAAAGCGATCTCGGGAAGGGACCATGAGCACGCGGTTTGCGGGAAGGGCAGCGATCCATACCGGGGCTGCTGAAGACCCCTCGGCAATCAGCCCACCCACGCATCAGGAATCCTTTCTTGCCAGAGCACACCGGCAACCTCATCACCAGAGATTATTCCAGTGAAGAGCTGAAGTTGAAATGATCGCGGTTACGCTGTATGCCGCGATCAACCAGGATCCGGCGATGCAATGGTTCATGCATTCCTGTGGGCTCACGGTCGCTGTGGCAATTCCCTTGCTTCTGCTGGGGCGCGGCCAAAAGTTCAACCTGGTGGCGCGACAGCTATATCTACTGACAAGCGCAAGCTGGGTGCTTATGTCATTAGCCGGTGCGCTGCCACTGTACATGGGAGACTTTGGGCTCTCACCGGCCAACGCCGCGTTCGAAGCGGTCTCGGGAATTACCACGACGGAATCCACCATACTCAGCAGCATCGAGACCTATTCTCCCAGCATGCTCCTGTGGCGGTCCATGCTGCAGTGGCTCGGAGGACTGGGTGTCATCGGCATGGCAGTCTTCATCCTGCCGTTCCTGCGCATCGGCGGCATGCGCCTGTTCCATACCGAGTCATCAGACTGGTCGGACAAGTCCATGCCACGCATACAGGTCCTCGCGCGGATGCTCGTTGTAACCTATCTCACCCTGACGCTCGCGTGCTCACTCTGCTACTGGGTGGTCGGCATGACCCCATTCGATGCGGTGAATCACGCGATGACCACGGTCTTCACGGGTGGTTACGCGACGGATGACCGCTCCATGGGGCGCTTTGCCAGTCCGGTACTGTTCCGGTACTGTGGGTGGGCACGCTGTTCATGTTAATCGGCGCCCTCCCTTTCACGCTGATCATCAGCTTTGCCAACCGTCCTCGACGCGTATTGCTGACGAATCAGCAGGTGGTAGGCCTGCTCAGTATTGTTGCCACCGTGGTCCTGGCTTTGTCATTGCATCTCGCCCTTAATCAGAACTACGCGCCCGTCGACGCCGTGACACAGAGTGCGTTCAACCTGGTCTCCATTATCACGACGACAGGGTACGCCTCCTCGGATTACACGCTGTGGGGACCGTTCGCCATTGCTCTGTTCTTTATCGTGATGTTCATCGGTGGCTGCTCGGGATCGACCAGCGGTGGCATGAAGGTCTTTCGATTTCAGCTAAGCTACCTGTTCCTGCGCAGTCAGATCCAGCGCCTGCTACATCCCCAAGGTGTGTTCGTCACGCTCTACAACAGGAAACCCTCGCCCGATGACATCATGCTGTCCGCGGTGGCCTTTTCGTTTCTATTCTTTGTTTGCCTGGCCGCCTTCACACTGTTGCTCGCCATGCTTGGCCTGGACCTCGTGACCAGCCTGACCGCAGCGGCCACTGCATTGACCAACGTGGGCCCGGGACTGGGCGATGTTATAGGCCCGACCGGCAACTTTGCTCCGCTGCCTGACGGCGCGAAGTGGCTGCTGTGTGTAGCGATGATCATGGGACGACTCGAGCTGCTGACAGTGATAGTCCTTTTCTCCCCCGTATTCTGGCGCGGATGACACGGCGATGAAGTTTCCGAATTTCTCACGCACAACGATCCTGGCGCTGACGCTACCGTGGTTCATGCCGCTCGTGGCGACTGCTCTCTCGATTCTGCTTGCGGGTCGTCTCGCGGGTCAGAACCTGCCGCTCATCTACCTCGTCGGCGTATTGGTCACCGCCGTCAGCACCCGCCTGCGTCCGGCACTGGCCTGCGCGTTGCTGAGCTTCCTGGCCTATAACTTCTTTCTGACCGAGCCCACCTATTCTCTGAAGATGCTTCACCAGTCGGATGCAATGACGGCAGCCATCCTCATGCTCACCGCACTTATCACCGGCCACCTCGCAGGCAGGTTGAAGGAGCAGGTCGACGCCCTCAAGGCCAGCGAATCCTGGAGTGCCCAGCAGATCCGGCGGCCCGGCCGACCGACAAGGCGCGCTCCGCCGTCTGGTCGACGGATATAGCCGGTGCAACGATCCACTTTCTGGACGCGGGTGGCGCGTGCTCCGCATCCCTGCGTCTCTCCGCGACTGAGCCGTTCACAGACTGGTACCACGACCGCCTTAACGCCATCATGAACCTGACCAGCCTGGCGTGGACTCGCGTGCAACTCGCCCAGTCCTTGAGGCTGGAAACCCTGAACAAGGAGCGGGAGCAGTTGCGTGCGACCTTGCTGTCTTCCATATTCCACGACCTGCGCACGCCGCTCTCGACCATGATCGGCTCTGTGTCCAGCCTGATCGACCTGTCCGATTCCCTCAGCGCCACACAGCGCAACGAGCTTCTTGCCAACACGCTGACCGAGGCACGACGCCTTGACCGCTATATCCAGAAGCTCCTCGACATGACTCGCCTCGGGCGCGGCGAACTCACGCTGGACCGCCCAGAGCGATGATTCGCGCATCCATATCGATGTCCATGACAACGGCCCGGGTATTGCGTTGGTGGATCGGGAAAACGTCTTCGACATGTTCCATACCTTCAGCCACGGAGATAAATTCGACGCCGGCACAGGGCTTGGACTGGCCATTTGTCGCAGCATAATGGGCGCCCATGGGGGCGAAGCCCTGATCCTCGAAAGCCCCCCAGGCAGTGGCACCACCGTACGCATGAGCCTGCCGATGACTGACGCCGGCATTATCGAGGACGTTGACGAATGACCTGCGTCCTGGTGATCGACGACGACGCCCAGATTCGTCGCTTCCTGACGATCTGCCTGGGGTCACAGGGCTACACCATCATTGAAGCAGAAAACGGCACGAAGGGCGCGCAGTCCTGTGCCCTGCAGCAACCGGATCTGGTCATCATGGACCTCGGGCTGCCGGATATGGACGGCCAGGATCTCCTCAAGGACCTGCGCACGCTAACGGGATTTGCATCACATCCTCAGACGTCGGCTCACGCCGGTGCGAAGGATGCTGACATGATTATCGCGGTAACGAGCAGCGATTAGATCAACATGATGGCATGCCAGGTAGCAAAACAGCTTTTTGGCGTGCCCGAGAAGATCGCACGGGTACGTGAACAGGACTACCTGAACACTAGCAATCAGCTGTTCGGCGACGAAGCCATCCCCGTGGATGTTTTGATCAGCCCGGAAGACCTGGTCACTACGCGGCTGGAGAATACGCTGAAACACTCCGGTGCGCTGCAGGTGCTCGACTTCGCAGGCGGCAAGGTACAGCTGGTAGCGGTCAAGGTGGCCTTTGGCGGCAGGATTGCCGGGCAGGAAATCGCCAGTGTGCGCGAGAGTCTCGGTGATGCGGACCTGCGGATCGTTGCAATCTTCCGCGGCACTCGCCCCATATTTCCCAAAGCGGACACGGTTATCGAGGTCGATGACGAGGTCTTTTTCGTCGCCGACAAGAAGTACATTCGCGAGATCATCCACGCCATCTGCCCTAATCACAGCCCCTACAAGCGAATTCTGATCGCAGGCGGGGGCAAAATCGGCGCGCAACTGGCCAGTCGCATCGAAGGTAGCGCACGGGTGAAACTGATCGAATGGGATCTCGACCGATGCAAACTGCTGTCACAGCGCGCAGCCGATACCACCGTGCTGCATGGCAGTGCTACGGACCCCGACCTCATGACGGCGGAGGGTGTCGAGCACACGGATGCGTTCATCGCGGTCACCAATGATGATGAGTCGAATATCATGGCGTCGTTGCTGGCAAAGAAGCTGGGAGCGCGCACCGTCATTACCCTGATCAACAACCCCATCTACGTCGACGTGATCCAGGGCGAACAGATCGACATTGCCATATGTCCACCATCGGGGCGCTGCTGACCTACGTGCGCCGCGGCGCGGCAGAAGCGCTGGAAGCGGTCGCTCACGGCAATCCGGAGAGCTCACACGTCGTGGGTCGCCGGATCGGCGACCTTACCCTGCCCGAAGGCACCACCTTCGGCGCCGTCGTTCGTGGCAAGGACGTCATGATGGCGCGCGACGATATTGTAATAGAGGATGGTGACCATCTCATCGTGTTCCTCGCCGACAAGACGACCCTCAGACGTGTGGAAAAACTTTTCCAGGTCGGACTCGGGTACTTCTGATCAAAGATACGCTCCGTAAGGGATTCTAGTCAGGCAGAGCCCGTTTCAGTCAGTCACTGCGACCAACTGATGCCTGGAGATCACGAAGCTGGTTGCAGGTGGCGAGCTGCATGCACGAGTTGGTGGTTCAGGTTTCTCAAGGTGTATATCAGCTCTGGTAAGCGTTTCTGACCATCCGGCAGGCCGCAGCCAACCAGATCCGGAATCCGGTCTGGGCCTCGGGACACCACTCCCGTTCAACCTGAAAGTGCCTGAATTCAGGCAACACCGGCTCTCCCATGTTGGGGAGGGTTCCGGCGCAAACCAACTGACCCTCTATGGGCCGCATTGATGCTGCATCACCTCCCTATAGATGTGCCGGGTCGCGCGAACACACCGGGTAGCCGACAGAATGAGCGCAATTGAGTGCACCAATGGTTAATTGGGCATATATTACTGTCCCATAATCCGAACCGATGTATCCGACTGGTACCCCTGGTTGCACTTCTTCCTGAAGGCTCTGGTGGCAAGGGTACCTCTTACGGCATGGTGCGGGGCGCGGGGTTATACTGTCACCGTCGGCCGCGCTGCGTCTGAACGTGGGACGTCGCGCTCTCTTGTTCCGCATGCCAGACGTTGTACCCTGCCAAGACGCCTGACAGAAGCGAGCTGATGGTCAGAAGAATATGGCTGCTCCTTATGACCAGAATGAACTCCAACGAGTGCGTGTTCAAAACGCGCGACTGATTGGGTTGTTGGAATCCCACGGTATCGACTGGCGCGCGGTCGAACCATCGTCAGATCTGATTGCCACGTCATCCCTGACAGTCGAGAAGAAAGTCGCACTCTTTCGTCGGTTATTTCAGGGCCGTACCGACGTCTATCCTATCCGCTGGGAAAGCAGGGCAGGCAGAAGCGGCTATACACCGGCCTGCGGCAACGAATGGAAAGTGGGCATCTGCGAGAAACCCCGCATCAAGTGCGCGGAATGTACCCGGCGACAGCTGATACCGGTAACAGACCAGACGATCTACGATCACCTGGCCGGGCACCATACCATCGGTGTTTATCCACTACTGGAGGATGATAGTTGCCACCTTATCGCCGTGGATTTCGATAAAGCCGACTGGCGGGAAGATGCTCAAGCCTTCGTGCAGTCCTGCCGCGAACTCGATGTCCCAGTCGCACTTGAAATCTCGCGCTCAGGCAATGGCGCTCATGCCTGGATATTCTTCTCCAGGCGAGTCGCCGCGCGAGACGCACGTCAACTGGGTACTGCTCTTATCAGCCACACCTGCGCCCGCAAGCGGCAGCTGGAGCTCGCGTCCTACGACCGCCTGTTTCCAAACCAGGATACCCTGCCCAATCTGATCGCCCTGCCACTGCAACGGTCTGCCCGCGAGCGTGGTGCCAGCATCTTCGTGGACGATGAACTGCAGCCAATTCCTGACCAATGGGCTTACCTGGCTTCAATCAAGCGCATGGAACCCCACGACATTGAACCGGTGATTATGCGTGCGACGAGTGGTTCCCACCCACTGGATGTGACTTTTGTCACAGATGAAGACCTGCGGGAACCGTGGAAACGGCCTGTGCGGATGGAACAGCGACTGTCCGGCCCCATGCCGGAATCCCTGATGGTGACTTTTTCCGATCTGCTCTACTTCGAAAAAGCACAGCTACCACAAGCGCTGGCAAACCGCCTGATTCGTCTCGCCGCCTTCCAGAATCCTGAGTTCTATCAAGCCCAGGCAATGCGGTTGCCCGTGTGGAACAAACCCCGGTTGATTGGCTGCGCTGAGAACTATCCCGACCATATCGCCCTGCCTCGCGGCTGCCTCGACGCCGTCCAGAAGCTGTGTGATGAGAATGGAATTCACTGGAACCTGAACGATGAACGTTTTGGTGGCCAAGCTGCGAAGGTTGAATTTGTCGGTGCACTGCGCGATGACCAGGAAGAAGCCGTCACTTCAATGCTTCGCCATGATACGGGCATTCTGTGCGCGCCAACTGCCTTCGGAAAAACCGTAGTGGCCGCTGCGCTGATTGCCCGGCGCGGCGTGAACACCTTGATTCTCGTGCATCGCACGGAACTGCTCAGACAATGGCGAGAGAGATTGCAAACTTTTCTCGCTGGTGAAAATGGTTTGCCTGGCACCATAGGCGGCGGTAAATCCAGGCCTACTGGCATCATCGACATTGCCGTGATGCAATCGGTATCCCGCAAGGGGGAGGTCGACCCTTCGGTGGAGAACTACGGGCAGGTGATTATCGACGAGTGCCATCACCTCTCGGCTTTCTCGTTCGAAGCCATTCTCAAGCGTGTCCGGGCCCGATACGTTCTTGGGCTCACCGCAACACCGGTTCGGCGCGACGGGCGACAACGCGGTTATCGGGCTATGGATTACCGAATAGTTGCGACCCAAGAACGCGGCACACTGGATCTGAATTTGTTCTCGTAGGACGACAGGGGACAGTCCTCAACGCATCGTCCCTCATGATAGCAAGGCACTTTATCTCTACGTCAGTAATCCTGCGCCCCTTGCAGTATTGGCGGCGAGCAGGGCTCGCGCGCACGCGTGCCGCCGGGGAATTCTGGCTTTTTGGTTTATATAACCTCAATATTAATTATTATAAATGAGCATATATGCTTATATGTAAACTTTTTGGCGTCGGCAGAAGTTTGCCGATAGGGTAAATTGCTCACTATGAGTGATAGAAGTGGAAAAAAAATAAACCGTCTTCTGGCTGGGCTCAGTGATACCGCATTGGTGTCCAGTCGCTGGCTAAGGGCGCATGGCTACTCGAGTGGTCTGGTTGCCCGATACGTGGCCAGTGGCTGGCTGGTATCACCGGCTCGCGGTGTCTATATGCGCAACGGCGGGCGGCTGAATTGGGAAGGCGTGGTGCGGGCGTTGCAATGCGCGGAAGATTTGTCGTTGCATATCGGCGGGCGGTTTGCACTGGCCTGGCAAGGCCACGAACATTATCTGCGCCTGGGTGAACCTGCCGTTATCACACTGTATGGACCGAATCGTCTGCCCGGATGGATGGATAAACTACCATTGGCAGAGCGGTTCGACTATGTCGGCAAGGGGCCGTTTGATCTGCCCGTGCTTTCGTTTACCGATGACGTACCGCAGCAGAGTCTACAGGAGCAATCCCTGATGCGGTGTGAGTCGGCCGCCGGCCCTGTGGTTTGTTCTTCACCGGAAAGGGCCATGCTGGAGTTGTGCGAAGAAGTATCTGATGCCAGTGGTGTCTACGAGGCCGACGCGCTGATGCAGGGCTTGGCGACCTTGCGTCCGCAACCGGTTACAAAGCTGTTGCAGCATTGTCACAGCGTCAAGACCAAGCGCCTCTTTCTTGCCCTGGCCGAACGTCATGGGCACGCGTGGCTTTCACACCTGTCGCTGAAGGATGTAAGCCTCGGGCGGGGCAAGCGTTCGTTGGTAGCCGGAGGCCGCCTGCATCCCGTGTATCAGATAACCCTGCCGAGGGATCTAGATGCACAACTGGGATAAGCGCTACACCGATCAGGTGCAGTTACTGGTCGACATCCTGCCAGTACTGTCAAGGGAAGAGCGGTTTGCCCTTAAAGGTGGAACCGCAATCAATCTGTTTGAGCGCGACCTACCGAGACTGTCCGTGGATATCGATTTGACTTGGCTGCCTGTGCAGGATTTCGAGACGGACGTGGTCGCGATCTCGGTGGCGCTGGAGCATCTGGCTGAAACCTTCCGCGCCCGTCCTTTGCAGTTACAGGTGCAGACATCGGGTGGTGTGAAAACTGGTGGCATCACACGATTGATTTGTAGCCGCGGCCGTGCGCGTGTGCAGATCGAGACCTCCCCCGTAATGCGCGGCGCAGTCCACCCGGTGCGTACGATGACGGTCCAGCCCGCGGTAGAGAAGACGTTTGGCTTCGCCTCCACGCAAGTGCTCGACTTTGCTGACCTCTATGCCGGCAAGTTGGCTGCAGCATGTCCCGTCAGCATCCCAGAGATCTGTTCGATATTGGTCTGCTACTGGATGACGAGAGGCTGGGCGAGACGTTGTGGCACACCTTTCTGGTGTACCTTACCTGCAGTCCCAAGCCGGCCTGGGAAATGCTGGCACCCCGGGAGCCGGTCGATTTCGACACCATCTTTGATGCCCACTTCAAGGGGATGACTGCCGAGCCGGTGACGGCGGCGCAACTGTTGGAAACCAGAACGCGTTTGTTGTCCTGGATTTCTGACAGGCTGGATGAGGCTTCCTGTGCCTTTCTCTGGTCTGTTGAAGATGAAGACCCGGATCTCGGGTTGATCGGTCTGGAGCGCGCGGCAGCCTTACCGAGAATCGGCAGAAAGCTACAGAATCTTGCTCGGCGTTCTCAAGTCAAGCGTCGGGCCGATCGTCTTCAGATGGCACAGATGCTGAAGTTGAGAGAGGCACGTGTGGCGTCAGTGCCGACACGCGCCAAGGCGAGCTCTGCCACTTCATCCGCGACGCGGGTGCACTCCTGTGTCCAGGTGCGAAACGTGGATCTGAATCCGGGCGCAATGCCGCGCGGGGCTTACCGGCGTCCGGGCCTGACTGCCTGGTGGCCCGCTTCATACGCCTGACGGCGGCGTCTGACAGTTCCTTCGCGATGCGTGGCATGATGGCTCCTGGGGGTACCGCTCGAAATCCGGACTTGAACTAATTGTCCATTTTGAGCACCAACGTCCGCCCCCACAAAAAAGACACTAATGTGGGCCTAAGCCACACAACAGGTAACCACAAGTATTTGGTTTAAGTCTATGAAAATAGGGTTTTTAGGCAACAGGACGCAACGCGAGACAAAGCCCTGAGCGTGTTTCTCCTGGGCACCATTTTGAAAAACGTCGAAAGACCACGAGAGACCATTTAAGATGCTGATTCTTAAATGGTTTTTTTGTTTATGGCGCCTCGGCCGATTGTCTCTCATCGTCTCAAATTGTCCCTTCTGTGGAACGCCAGTGGAACGCCAGTGGAACGTGAGTGGAACGCCAGTGGAACGTGAGTGGAACGCAGAATCGGAAATTCAGTGTCCGTTTCAGGCTCTCACACCGTCGTTCTGTTAGCCTTTCCACGTTGCTCTGCTCCATCACAACCTGCGCGCCAAGGACTCCCAAGTTCGTCACCTAGAGATGCTAAGTGATTGATTTGTTAAGAAACGAGTATAAAAACGCTCCACTACGCGGCTTGAGTTTCGCTCGATGCAGGCCGGCTTATGCCGAGATGACGGTACAGCTCCAACTGCTCTGGCGTTGCCGACGAGAGGCCATTGAAGGGCACATGGTTAATCAAGGTTTGGTGGCTCTGTAGCTGGCGCAGCTTCCGAAGTGCGCGCTTGGGCGAATACGGTGAGTCATTCGCCTTAAGTCGCCGGCCCATAATGCGCGTCATGACTAAGGCGATAAAACAAATCGTCGCATGGGCTTTCATGCGTCGGGGTAACCGATGATAAATCGGACCAATCTCGAGGTCGGACCTGAGTACCTTAAAGCCACGCTCCATATCAGCAAGTAACTTGTAATGCTGAACTACTTGGGCAGGCAGAGTCGTCCTTTTCGTCAGACTGAACAAATGGTCGAACGGCTTAGAAGCAGGTGAGAAGTAAAGAAAAACGTTAGCGGCGCAGGACTGTCCAGGAGATCAACCGATTTCCCGCTCACTCAGGTGGCGAACG
>CBFHMA010000011.1:0-24470 GCA_965656775.1 Luminiphilus sp. | reverse complement strand
TGCCACGGTTCGAGGCATCCTTCAAATGTCAGGACATTTCAATGAGCGCCGATCGTACCCTAGAAAAAGCCTCACAGGGTATTGGCAAGAAGCCAGCCCTAATCGTGGTCGATGTGATTAAGGGATTTACAGACATCAACTGCCCGCTGGGTTCTGAGGCTGGCGAGGCGGTGGCTGCAAATTGCAGGTTGATGGATCTGTTTCACGAGCGCGAATGGCCGGTTGCACTGACATCCGTCGTCTATCGTCACGATCACGAGGCCACGGTCTTTCGCGCTCGACTGCCCGCACTGAATTTGTTGACCCCCGATGGTCCGTGGATTCAATTCGACGAGAGACTGCCGGTCATCCATAGTGACTGGCGCATTGAAAAACACCACGCCAGTGCGTTTCACGGCACCAACCTAGACGAGCAACTGCAAATGGAAGGGGTCGATTCCGTCATAGTGACTGGGCTCACCACGAGCGGTTGTGTTCGCGCAACGGCGGTAGACGCGCTGCAAAACAATTATCGAGTTGTCGTCCCTCGGGAAGCGGTTGGCGACAGGGATGCAGCCGCCCATGAGGCTAACCTCTTTGACTTGAATGCAAAATACGCCGACGTCATGCCCCTAGAACAGGTACTGGCGCTGCTCTCTGAGCTAACCGATTAGCGCTGGTCGGGGGTAAGCTCGGTTTGGTAACGCGCTTTCCATTCTTCGTAGGGCATGCCATAGACTAGCGCTCTGGCCTGCTCTTTAGTTAGCTCAATTCCCTGCTGTTCCGCTGCCGCCGCATACCACTTCGATAAGCAATTACGGCAGAACCCCGCTAAATTCATCAAATCGATATTTTGCACATCCTTGCGGCTGTCTAAATGGTCAAGCAAGCGACGAAATACGGCTGCTTCTACTGCGTCATTATTCATGAAACATGGCCCTGTCCTTAAAACACTACGTAGCGTAACCCAAGCTCAGGGTTTACGCGCTCAATTCTCGTAGATGAGAGCAACACCGGCACCACCCACCACACCACGCAACTGATCGAGCAATGCGTCGCTAGGCATCACACGCCAACGCTCACCCAATTGGATGGACGCCTGGGCCCGGGGTTGACGATAGTCAATGCTGACACCACAACTCCCACACTCTGCGGCGGTTAACGACTCTTTCAGTTGCTGTTGAAACGCTTGAGTGTAACGACCGCTCTCAATGGTCAGGCGGATTTCACGAACCCTGGACTGGCGAGCCGCCTCAAGGGAGCGGATTTCCTTCGCGCGAAGGGTCAATCCGCCTGAAAAATCATCTTGTTGCACGCGCCCCTCGATCAGCACGATACGATCTTTGACGAGCAGTTCACGATTATCACTAAAGGTTTCAGCGTACACGGTGCTCTCGATTTGTCCCGAATTATCGTCGAGACGCACCACAGCCATAACACCGCGCTGGGTTTTTATGGTTCTCACATCGACGATTAAACCCGCTACAGTGGTCGCGTTGTCGGCCTGCAGCTCTCGAATTTTTCGGGGTGCGAACTTGCTTATCTCTTGTTCGTATTCCTCGATGGGATGGCCACTCAAGAAACTGCCAATACTCTCTTTCTCTCCGGCGAGCACCTCTTTTGGGGTCCAAGGTCGCACTTGGCGATGGCTGCTGTAAGGATCAGTGGCGGCACTACTTGCCACCAATTCACCAAACAAATCGGTCATGCCCGCGGCTTGATTGGCAGCCGACTGCTCCGCGGCCCGTAACGCATCATCGAGCGCGCTCATTTGAACCCAGCGATCTACACCGAAGGCATCGAGGGCCCCACTTTTGATGAGTGCTTCAAGGGCGCGTCGATTTACCTTGCGCGGATCGGTACGACGACATAAATCGAATAAATCGGTGAAGGTACCACCGCTTTTTCGCGCTTCAAGAATGGATTCAATTGGGCCCTCACCCAACCCTTTAATAGCACCGAGGCCATAAATAATGTGGCCCTGCACATTAACAGTAAACGCGTAGGCGCCATCGTTTACCGCCGGTGGCTCAAGCACCAACTTCATGCTTTTACACTCATCCCGGAGGGTAAGCAGCTTGTCGGTGTTGTCTAATTCAGAGCTCATCACCGCGGCCATAAATTGCGCCGGATAATGGGTCTTTAACCAAGCCGTCTGATAGGACACCAAAGCGTAGGCTGCAGAGTGCGATTTGTTAAAGCCATAACCCGCGAACTTTTCAACCAAGTCGAAAATCTTCATGGCTAAATCGGGATCGATGCCTTTTTCACGGGCACCATCGGCAAATACTGAGCGCTGTTTGGCCATCTCTTCGGGTTTTTTCTTACCCATGGCCCGTCGTAACAAATCGGCCCCACCCAGTGTGTACCCCGCCAGCACCTGAGCAATCTGCATGACTTGTTCTTGGTAAAGAATGATGCCGTAGGTAGGCTCTAGAATCGGCTGTAAAGAGGGGTGCTGGTACTCGGCATCGGGGTAAGAAATGCGTTCACGACCATGCTTTCGATCGATGAAGTTATCGACCATACCCGATTGCAGAGGGCCCGGTCGAAACAGGGCCACCAAGGCAATAATATCTTCGAAACAATCGGGCTGTAGCCGCTTAATGAGATCTTTCATACCCCGCGATTCGAGCTGAAAAACGGCGGTGGTTTCAGCAGCCTTCAGTAAATCAAACACCTTCCCATCGTCGAGTGGAATGCTGTTGATATCGAGGGGATCCTGCTGGCCATGCTGGCGAGCGTCATCGATCATCTCGATCGCCCAGTCGATGATCGTCAGGGTTCGCAAGCCCAGGAAATCAAATTTAACGAGACCGGCATCTTCAACGTCGTTTTTGTCGTACTGGGTGACTAAGCCACCCCCTTCTTCATCGCAGTACAAAGGTGAGAAATCTGTGAGTAGTGAAGGCGCAATAACCACACCACCCGCATGCTTGCCGACGTTTCGGGTGACCCCTTCAAGCTGAACAGCCATATCCCATATTTCTTGGGCAGAACTGTCGTCTCGCAGCAGCTGAACCAGTGCTTCCTCCTGCTCTAAGGCTTTCTCAAGGGTCATACCCACTTCGAAGGGGATCAGCTTAGACATCTTGTCGGCAAGACCGTAGGGCTTATCCTGCACCCTCGCCACATCTCGCACGACAGCTTTGGCTGCCATAGTGCCGAAGGTAATAATCTGTGACACCGCTTCACGCCCATACAGGGTGGCGACGTAATCGATGACCTCATCCCGCCGCTCCATGCAAAAATCGACGTCGAAATCGGGCATGGATACCCGCTGTGGATTAAGAAAGCGCTCGAAGAGGAGGTCGTAACGCAAGGGGTCCAGATCGGTGATTTCAAGGGCGTACGCCACCAGCGAGCCAGCCCCAGAACCGCGTCCTGGCCCGACGGCAATGCCATGCTGTTTCGCCCATCGAATAAAGTCCATGACTACCAAGAAATAGCCTGGAAAGCCCATCTGATTGATCACGCCCAACTCAAAATCGAGTCGCTCGCGATAAACGTGCTCTTGGGCTGTGGCTAGCCCCTGCAGTCGGCGCGTCAGGCCTTCATGGGATAGCTGCTCAAGGTACTGCTCAATCGTGAGGTCCTCGGGTACTGGATAATTGGGCAAATACGGCTCACCGAGTCGAATGGTGACCGAGCAGCGCTGGGCGATATGCACGCTATTTTCCAACGCTTCGGGAATGTCACTGAACAGCGCTGCCATCTCTTGTGAGGAGCGCAGATACTGCTGCTCAGAGTAATGTCGCGGGCGTCGTGGGTCATCGAGGGTTCGGCCTTCGCCGATACAGACGCGGGCCTCATGGGCCTCAAATTCTGTCTTATCAAGAAAACGAACATCGTTGGTGGCCACTACCGGACAGCCCGCCCGCACTGCCAAGTTCACCGCCGCATGCAGGTAATCTTCTTCTGAGGGGCGCCCAGTGCGTTGCAGCTCTAGGTAAAAATGCGCTGGAAACATCTCCATCCAGGTTGCCAGCGCCGCTTCCGCCTCTTGCTCATGGCCACTGAGTAACAGCTGCCCGATCTGCCCCTGGCGCCCACCCGAGAGCGCGATAAGCCCATCCGAGAGGGGTTCTAACCAGTCAAAATGAATACGTGCCTCGCCATGACGCTGCCCTTCTCGCCAAGCACGGGAAATGAGCTGTATCAGGTGTTGATAACCAACCTCATTTTTTGCCAGTAAACACAGCTGCCAGGGACGATTGGGTTCAAGGGGGTCCTCTAACCAAAAATCAGCGCCCACGATCAGTTTAATCCCCGCCGATTGCGCCGCCTTATAAGCTTTGATGAGACCGTAGAAATTGGTGACGTCGGTGACCGCTACCGCCGGCATGCCCAGGTCTGCCGCCCGATCCATGAGCGGGCTGTGCCGAATCAATCCATCGACAAGCGAAAACTCGGTGTGCAGTCGTAGGTGAACAAAATCTGTCATAGCCATAAGCTACCTAAGCTAAGTCTCCGACAGCAAGCGCTTTACTGGCCCAAAACTCGTCCGATGAACAGGGGTCACGCCCAATCGCTTCAGCGCTTCTAGATGCGCCTTAGTGGGATAACCCTTATGCTGTGCAAATCCATAGCCGGGGTACGCTATATCGAGGGCATCGAGCTCGTGATCCCGCTGCACCTTAGCGATAATTGACGCCGCCGCGATAGCCGGCACTGTGGCATCCCCCCCCACAATAGCCATCGTGGGCATCGGCAGGTCAGGACAGCGATTGCCATCGACCTTCACCTGAGCAGGCTCAATAGGAAGTGCCATGACCGCACGTTTCATAGCAAGCATAGAGGCCTGTAATATATTCAAACAATCAATTTCTTGCACTGAGGCTCGACCTAGGGCCCAGGCAATGGCATCCGCTTTAATGTGTTCGGCAAGCCGCTCACGACGCCGAGCAGTAAGTTTTTTTGAGTCAGCAATACCTATCGGTATAGCCCGTTCATCAAGAATCACTGCAGCAGCCACGACATCGCCGGCAAGGGGACCACGACCTACCTCATCCACACCCGCAAAAAGATGGCCACGCTCATCGGATAGGTTAATGACTAGGCTCATCGAGCCGTCAATCCTTCCAGTGCATCGGCACAGCGCTCACCAAAGCCACCGCCAATACTCTCGGCCAACTCGTCAAACTGACTCAGTTGGATCGCTGACCCATGCTCGAGACAATCGATCATAGCCGACACCAGGGATGCAACATTGGCATTCTCTTGGAGTAATTCAGGCACAACCTCACGGCCGGCCAGAATATTGGGTAGGCCAGCAAACGGGGTTGTCGCCAGTCGTGATAATACCTGCCAAGATAAGGCAGCCATACGATAAGCGATCACCATAGGTCTACGCAGCAGCATGGCCTCAAGGGTGGCAGTGCCCGATGCCAACAATACGACATCTGAAGCATGCATGGCCTGACGGCCCATACCATCGAGCACGGTGATTGGCAGCGGACTCGGCTGACCCTCCAGCAACCCCTGAATTTGCTGTGCCCGGGCCCTGTTGGCAGCTGGCACGACGAATTGGAGCCTAGGATCCTGTCGACTAAGCTCCGCAACAGTCTGCGCAAAGACGGGCATGAGCGAAGCCACCTCCCCCGCACGACTGCCCGGTAGCACCGCCACCAAACGTCCATCCGTCGGCAGCCCTAGCTGCTGGCGCATGTCGGCTTGTGAAGGCAGATTTTTGAGTTCCTCTATAAGAGGGTGTCCAACACAGACCGCAGGAATACCGGCCTTTTCGTAAATAGCCAGCTCAAAAGGTAGCAGGCACATCATCAGATCGACGGCCTTGCCGATGCCATGAATGCGTCCCGAGCGCCACGCCCATACCGAAGGGCTGACCAGGTGAGCAGTGCGCAGGCCCTGAGCCCGCAAACGACGCTCAAGGGTCAGATTAAAATCTGGGCTATCGATGCCGAGGAAGACATCGGGGCGCCAAGCGATTTGTTGTCGGTAGACGGCACGTCGGATAGACAACAACTCAGGTAGACGCTTTAGAGGCTCGACCAAGCCCATAACAGACAGACGATCCATGGGGTACAGGGAGTCAAGGCCCAGAGCACTCAACTTTTGCCCGCCAATGCCGGTTACCTGAAAGTCCTCAGATCGCTGAACAAGCGCAGACACAAGAGCTGCCCCCAAAATGTCGCCCGACATCTCGCCAGCCAATAGACCCAAGCGCATAGACGAACCTAGCGGACGATGCCGCGTTCAGAACTGCGTAAAGATTCCAGCATGGGTCCTAGGGCTGGGGTGTCTAGCACCATCACTTCCAAACGCTCAATGGCAGTATCAATAGTCAGTCCCTGCCGATAAATAATCTTGTAGGCACGCCGTAATTCAGCAATGGTCTGAGTGTCAAAACCTCGACGACGAAGCCCCTCCGCATTGATGGTTTTGGCTTGAGCCGGGCTTCCAACGACGGTCACATAGGCAGGCACATCTTTACCAATGGCCGTGCCCATGCCAGAGAAACTATGGGTGCCGATTTTGCAAAACTGATGCACCAACGTATAACCACTCAGAATGGCCCAATCACCCACCTCAACATGACCTGCTAGTGCCGAGTTGTTCACCAAAATAGTGTGATTGCCCACTACGCTGTCATGGCCAATGTGAACATAGGCCATAATCAAGTTGTGATGACCAACTTCTGTCAGCCCCTTATCTTGAACGGTGCCCCGGTGAATGGTGACATTTTCTCGAATGACATTGTCGTCACCAATAATGAGCTCTGTGGGCTCATTTCTATATTTAAGATCGGGAGTCGCCTCACCGACGCTTGAGAACTGGTAAATATGGTTCCGAGCACCTATGCGCGTTGGACCGCGAATCACAACGTGGGGCTCAATCACGGTTTCCTCGCCAATGACCACGTCGGGGCCAATGAAACACCAAGGACCAATCGATGCCGAATCGGCAATGACGGCCGACGGGTCAACAATGGCACTGGGATGAATCATCGCTCAGCGATCCGCACACAAAATGGTTGCCGAGGCTGCGGTAGCGTCCTCGACCATGGCACGCACATCGAACTTCCAGATGCCGCGCCGTTCACTGACAATAGTGGCCAAGAGGCGCACCTGATCGCCTGGTACACAGGGTCGCTTAAATCGGAGGTTATCGACACCTACCAAGTAATAAATAGAACCATCTGCGGGGGTTTTACCCATGGTTTTGAAGCCCAAAATGCCGGCGGCCTGTGCCATAGCTTCGACCAATAAAACCCCTGGAAATACCGGGTTACCGGGGAAATGACCATCAAAATAAGGTTCGTTAATACTGAGATTCTTGTAAGCCTCGATACTTTCACCGGGGGTTAGTTCCACCACGCGGTCTACCAGCAAAAAGGGATAACGATGCGGCAAATGCTCACGAATCCCCTCGATATCCATAATCACGATGGCTGCTCCTCTTGTGAACCGACCACCCCAGACAGCAGGCCGAGTTGTTTTTCCAAACTAGCCAGTCGCTTCGCCATATCAGCTAGCTGCTCAAAGCGAACCGCATTACGACTCCAGTCGCGGTAGGGCTGTATCGGTGTGCCGGAACTGTACACCCCCGGCTCGGTCAGTGATTTGCTCACACGTCCCTGGCCATTGATGTGTACGTTGTCGGCAATCTCTATATGATCGGCAACGCCACACATACCACCGAAGGTACAGTTGCTACCAATGACTGTGCTGCCAGCAATGGCGGTACCCGCGGCAATCGCTGTACCCGACTTAATGTGCACATTGTGGGCAATGTGGACCTGATTATCGATGATGACATGGGACTCGATGTAAGTATCGCTCAGAGCCCCGCGGTCGATCGTGACCGACGCGCCGATATCCACATGGTCCCCAACAACCACACCACCGAGTTGCAAAATTTTCTGCCATTGGCCGCCATTCGGGGCAAAACCAAAGCCGTCTGCGCCAATCACCGTATTGGCGTGCACTGTACAGTGAGCACCTACGGTCACGTCATGGTAAAGGGTCACGTTAGGATATAAGTGAGACTTCCGGCCAAGCCTTGTATTGTGGCCGATAACCGAGTTGGACCCTACCCACACCCCGTCACCGATGTCTGCACCCGCTGAAATCACGGCGCCAGCATCTACCGTCACGCCGTCACCTAGGATGGCTGATTCATCAACGACGGCCGAGGGATGGATGTTGCCCGCGGGTACGGGTCGTGTGTCAAACAAGGCCGTTGCTTGGGCATAACTCAAATAGGGTTGATCACTGATGAGACAAGGCAGGTGGCACTGATCGACCCAATCTGGGTGCAAAATGACCGCCGCCGCTTTCGTCTTGGCAAGCGCAGGGAGATATCGCTTGTTCGACACAAAGCTAAGGTGTATCGGGCCAGCTTGCTCTAAAGGAGCTAACCCGGTAATCATTATGCTGTTATCCCCCCGAACAATCAGCCCGAGGGTTTTAGCAACAGCGTCGAGGGTTTTCACACCGCTACATCACGCTCAATTACTGAGCAGTCGGTAACTGATTGAGCTTATCGGTCACCTTTGCTGTGACGTCATAGCCCATATCGGCGTGCAGCACTGCTTGACGAGACAGCAGCAAGCCGATTTGCTCAGTAGCAATAACCTGCTGGAGGACCTCTTGAGCCTTGGGTGCCAGCTCTTGGAACACCCGTTGCGCATTTTGTTGTTGCATCGCCTGCAATTTTTTCACGACGTACTCAAGATCCGACTGTTTGCTGGCTAGTTTTTGACGCGCTGCAACTTTTTGGTCTTCACTCATAGCGGCCTGATCCCGCTCAAAGTTGGCCTGAATCTCTTTGATCTCAGCCACTACTTTTTCATACTGGGATTTATCGGCCATAAAATCTTCGTTAGCTTCGAATTCGGCGAGACGCTGCTGGGCATAGTCCGACTGCAGAATAGCGGCTTCCAGATTAACCACTGCAATCTTGCCCTGGGCCAAAGCAACCAGCGGTAGTAATGTAAACGCAGTTGCAGCCACTAGTTTCGTTAGAAATGTCACAAAAACCTCCAAAAATTAGAATGTACGTCCTAGGGTGAATTGGAAAACCTCTCGCTCGTCGATCTCACTGGTATTCAAAGGTTTGGCGAGACTGAAGGTCAGCGGCCCAAATCCTGATAGCCAGGTAACGCCAATACCAACGGAGTACCGCAACTCATTGAGATCGACATCGAAACAATTGACTTGATCCGACGAACACCCGGTATTGAACACGTTGCCGATATCAAAGAAGAGTGCGGAGCGTAACGAGCTACGGTCCTTAATGAAAGGCATTGGGAACAGTACTTCTGCCGTTGATTCGATCAATACATTCCCACCAAAGGGCGCTAGGCGGCTGGCCACTGGCTGCACAGCGATTTTACCGGTAATGGGATTGACGACATAGCCAAATTGTTGGCCCAAAGGCCCTCCAATCTGCGTTGGACGCCCCTGATCATCGATTGCCGTAACAGGCAAATCTGTGGTGTACAACAACGGGGGCGTACTGCGAGGCCCCAGGGTGTTATTTTGGAAGCCGCGCACAGAACCAAAGCCGCCCGCGAAGAAATGCTCGTAAAATGGCAATTCCGATGTGCTTCCATAGCCACCACCGTAGCCGAGCTCGGTGCGCAAATGCAGTGTGAACTCCCGATATAACGGAAAATAAATCTCGCCACGATACGTAAGCTTGAAAAATTCAAGATCTGAAAACGGCACTGAAACTTCTAATGCCACCGACTGGGACTGACCCCGTGTCGCGAGCTGACCTCGGTTGAGGGTCGACTGTAACCAAGAGCCCGTGAGCGTATAATTTAGATACTCGTCACCGTTCTCATCCAAAAATCCCGGGTCACGGGGCGGCGACAATGCGGTCAAGGGCAATTCGCTAATGGGCTGAAATATCTCGGGTGCGGAATAGGTGCCATCAATTTGAAGGGTACTCTCGTACCATCCCAAAATATTCTCTGCGAGACGCGGACTCGCTATGATCTCTTGCACCGCAAATTGCCCTGCCGTGATTTTCGTATCAGCGACGCCAACCGAGAATCCCAGACGCTGTGTCTCGCTAATGGGATAACCGAAATTAATGGAGGCGCCCACCGTATCAGTGGTATAGCTAGCAACGTTGATCTGTGCCAAATCCGTCTTGCGGTAGAAAACGTTGAAGCCGCGACTCACCCCATCTTCCGTGAAATAAGGATTCGTGTAGCTTAAATTGGCTACGTTTTGGAACTGGGACGAGTTGATGTTAATGCCAACACGCCGACCACTCCCCATAAAATTGTTTTGTTGCAGATTCAATCCTAGGATGAGCCCGGCATCTTGAGCGAAGCCCACCGAGCCACCAATACTTCCGAAGGATTGCTCCTCTACCACGTACTCAACGTCAATGAGATCGTCGTAACCGGGCACCTCTTCCGTTTCCACTTCCGTAGTTTTAAAGAATCCTAAACGCTGTAGTCGAATACGACCTTGCTCAATATTAGCCGCAGACGCTGGTGCCGATTCCATCTGACGCATTTCTCGGCGTAAAACGTCGTCAGACGTACGCATGTTGCCCTTAAAGTCGACACGACGGACGTAGGTACGCTTGCCAGGATCTACAAAAAACTTGATATCAACAGTTGCATCATCTTCATTCAACTCTGGAATACCGGTCACTTTGGCGAAGTTGTAACCTTCATTACCCAAACGTCGGGTCAAATATTCCTCGGTAGTGGTCACGAGTTGTTGTGAGTAAATCTGCCCCTCGCGCACTAGGAGGAAACGTGACAGGTCGTCCTCGGGCAACACCAAATCACCCGACAAACCAACATCACTGACGGTAAATTTCTGACCCTCAGTGACATTTGCCGTGATGTAGACTTCTTTTTTGTTCGGCGATACAGCCACTTGCGTCGAATCAATCGAGAACTGCAAATAGCCTCGATCCATATAATAAGAACTCAATGCTTCCAGATCAGACGTCAACTTCTCTTTGGCGTACTTGTCGTCACTTTTGAAGAACGACAACCAACCGGTGGTCTTGAGCTCGAATATGTCCATGAGCTCTTCATCACTAAACAGTGTATTACCGACGACGTTGATGTGCTTAATAGTGGCCACCGTACCCTCATCGACATCGATGGCAATGGCCACACGATTTCGCGGTTCTGGAATAACCTCGGCGTCGATCGCTGCGTCGTATCGCCCCTGCAGCACATATTGGCGCTGCAACTCTAGCTGCATACCCTCGAGGGTTGAACGCTGAAACACGTTCCCCACCGCCAAACCGGCACCCTTTAGACCATCGAGCAGGGCCTCTGTTTCTATAGCCTTGTTACCTTCAATGGTAATTTCACTGATGCTGGGTCGCTCGACCACCGTGATAACCAACACATTGCCATCTCGGCCAATCTGGATATCATCAAAATTCCCGGTGCCGAACAGATTTTTCGCCGCTGCACGGACGGCATAGGTATCTGCAATATCACCGACCCCTAGTGGTAGTGCAGCAAAAACACTACCCGGTGCAATACGTTGCAAACCTTCCACACGGATATCGGCAACAGTGAACGGTTCAGCCTGGGCGCAAGCGTCGGTACTCACCAGAAGCACAAGGGCCATTACGGCCGAGACGCGAGAGAACTTTGCTAGAGAAATAATCAGGAACTGCATTATAAGTGGTTATCTCCGAGACGTCGGCATATTACATGGTTTCGCAATAATAGGGCCTTGTGAGAACCCACTGCGGAGATCCCGACATCGAAGTGATTGACCATGAGACGCATTAGAGTCTTGCCACATCGTTATAAATGGCAAAAGCCATAAGACTTAACACCATCATGAGCCCTATCTGGTAGCCGAAGGCTTGTATTTTTTCTGGCACCGCTTTCCCTGTTAACGCTTCGACCGCAAAGAACAGTAGGTGACCACCGTCAAGTACCGGAATGGGTAGTAAATTAAGCGCTCCAAGAGAGACGCTTAAGAGAGCCAGAAAACTAAGCCAGCTCGTAAACCCTGACTCAGCGCTGGACGCAGCCACTTGGGCAATCGTGATAGGCCCCGAGAGATTGGTGGGGGAAATTAACCCCTTAACCATTTTGACCATGGAGCTAAAAGTAAAGTCGATCAACTGCCCGGTTCGTCCTATGGCTGCCCACAAAGACACCAAGGGACCGCGCTCAAACACACGTTGCCGATCGTCGGGTATCGGTGGCACTGCCACCATCATGCCAACACTGCCAATCTCGCCCTCTTTGGTGTCACGACGCTCGGGCACCAATGCTTGGTATAGTTCAACACCGTCCCGCTGTAACAGTACGTCAATCGACTGACCCGGACGGTCACGCACATAGCTGACCCAGTCGCTCCATAAGGGCATGGGGTTACCGTCCGCCTGGACAATAAGATCCCCTGCCAAAAAGCCGGCACGGTCGGCGGGGCCATCGGCCACCACTTCATCAATTCTGGGCACCAAAGGTGGCACGTCGATACGCAGCCCCAAACCCGTCAAGGGATTGGGTGCCTCTTCACCCACTAACCATCGCTCAATTGGCGCTACTGACTCGTAGATGACGTTGGAATCAGGATAGCGCACAGCGAGGCGAATACTACCTGTATCACCTAATCGCTCTAACAGCCGGAAGCTCAGTGCAGACACGGTGGGCGTCAGCTCACCATCGACCGAAACGATTTCCTGACCGGGCTCTACCCCCGCGAAATAAGCGGGGGACTGAGGCTCGACCTCGGCTACCACCGGTACCAGACCTGTTTCGCCACGGAAAAAAAGCAGCCAAAAAACACCAATAGCCAAAATGAAATTTGCCACTGGTCCTGCACTGACCACCGCTATGCGTGCCCATACTGATTGACGGTTGAAGGCCTGAGAAAGCTCCTCTGGTGCAACGTCTCCCTCCCGTTCATCGAGCATCCGCACATAACCACCCAGAGGAATGGCGGCGATAGTGTACTCGGTACCGTCGCGACCAACTCTGCGCCAAAGAGGCGTACCAAAACCTATTGAGAAACGCAGTACCTTGATGCCACAGCGACGGGCTACCCAAAAATGTCCGTATTCATGGAATGCCACCAGAATGCCCAATGTAACCAGCGCCATCAGCACGGTTTGTATACCGTCTATCATTGCTTTGCTCTCTGGTTTACGACTCGTTTTCGCTGGACCAACCACTCATGTGCTCTGTGACGCGCTTGCCCATCGAACTGTTCGACCTCGGCAAGGGTTGTAGGTTCCTTGCTTGGTGTATCCGTCAAAACCGCTTCATTCAGGCGATCGATATCGGTAAAACTGAGCAAACCATCAAGAAAGGCAGCTACCGCCACTTCATTGGCGGCGTTGAGGGCACACATACCGCCGGGATGACCAATAGCTTCCTGGGCCAAACGCAAGCACGGGAAGGCATCGAGGTCGGGGCGCTGAAAATCGAGCCGACCACAGCCCACAATATCGAGGGGTGCCACACCGGCACTCACCCGGCTGGGCCATGCCAAACCGTAGGCAATCGGTGTCCGCATATCGGGATTACCCAGCTGTGCAAGCACAGAGCCATCTCGATAGCGAATCATTGAGTGCACAATACTCTGGGGGTGCACCACCACTTCGATATCACTAGGAGACCGCCGAAATAACCAACACGCTTCAGCCAGCTCCAATCCCTTATTCATCAGTGTCGCCGAATCAACCGAAATTTTGCGGCCCATACTCCAGTTCGGATGAGCACAGGCTTGCTCGGGCGTTACCGCGTCGAGATCGGTGCGCTGCCAACCACGAAAAGGCCCGCCCGAGGCCGTTAGAACGATTTTCTCCACGGACGACATATCGGGCCTGGCGCGCTCATCGGCAGAGAGACACTGGAACATGGCGTTATGTTCACTGTCGATGGGCAGAAGGGTACATCCACCCTCCTCTACAGCCGTCATAAACACATTGCCCGCACTGACGAGAGCTTCTTTATTGGCTAACAGTAATCGTTTACCGGACTGCGCTGCAGCCAGTGTGGGCTTTAAGCCGGCAAATCCGACGACGGCGGCCATCACCGTGTCGACATCGACGCCGCTAGCGGCATCGATCGCAGCCGCCTCACCAGACTTAACCTCCACAGTAGGTGCCGATTGCGCCAATCTCGATTTCAACTGTTGCGCTGCATCTGGGCACGCCATAATCGCAATGTCGGGTTGATGCTGCTGGCAGAGAGTTACCATGTCATCGACCGATCGGTGAGCGACGAGGGCATGCACATGGTAGCGATCGGGATGTCTTCCGATAACATCAAGGGTGCTTTGACCGATGGAACCGGTGGCACCCAGTACCGTCACCCGCTGTCTATCAGCGCCAATGGTCATCAGCGAAACCCCATCAACAACAGACCCAACCCGAACGCAGGTGCCGCACCGCACACACTGTCGAGCCTGTCGAGCACACCGCCATGACCGGGCAGTAGCGCTCCCGAATCTTTCACCCCAACATGCCGCTTAACCATGCTCACCGTGAGGTCACCGAGCACCGAGGCGCCTGCCATTGTAAGCGCTAGCACAACGATTGAGGCCGTTGTGATGTGGGAATAACTATTGGGCAGCCCCAGACTGACGATGACCACCAGCACCAAGACAGCAGCGATACCGCCCCAGAGGCCCTCCCAGGTCTTACCTGGACTAACGGATGGCGCCAGCTTATTTTGGCCCCAACGGCGGCCTGCGAAATAAGCGCCCACATCTGCGGCGGCAACGGTTAGCACCAGAAGCACCACTAATATTGGGCCGTTCTGCAAACTGAGAGCATACATAATGGCCAACCAGGTCGCCGCTAACATCAACCAACCCACCACGCTTCGAACAACGCTACTACGCCACAGCCAAGTGGATCGTGGATATTGACGAACCTGCAGTAAGGCTACAGACCAAAACAAGCATGCGACCCCCATAATCGATTGCACTTGTGTGGCCTTTGGGTCACCGGCAAGGTCACAGACCCACCACAATCCCAGCAGCACAATGGCTAGGCAGACGCAGTAAATGACCCGAGCCACCACATGGGTCCAACCCGCAAGCGCCGCCCACTCCCATCCCGCAAGCAGTGCAACCCCCCCGAACACCAATGCCAAACCAACGATTGGCACCCACGCCACAGCCGCCACAAACAGACCCGCCAATACA
The DNA here is from genome assembly GCA_965656775.1 of Luminiphilus sp. GTDB lineage: Bacteria > Pseudomonadota > Gammaproteobacteria > Pseudomonadales > Halieaceae > Luminiphilus. The sequence continues at coordinate 9,363 of CBFHMA010000011.1, read as the reverse complement.
ACGGCGGTTATAAATCGCTGCTGCAGGCTGCTCACGGGGTTTCTCCAAAGCGAGCCTCTAAATCGTCAGTTTCGGCACTGCCTCGCAGTCCGAAGCGACGCTCCCGGGAGGCGAACTCATGCAGCGCCTCGTCGAGGGCAGCAGTATCGAAGTCGGGCCATAGACGCTCGGTAAAATACAATTCTGCGTAGGCAAATTGCCACAATAAAAAATTGGATATACGCTGATCGCCGCCGGTGCGAATACACAAATCAGGCGGTGGCACATCGCCCAGGGCTAATTCACTATTCAACCGCTGCTCATCAATATCACTGGGCTCCAGCCGACCTTCACGAACCTCTATCGCCATACGCCTAGCAGCATCAACCACATCCCAGCGGCCACCGTAATCGATGGCAAGTACTAACGTTGCCCCCGTATTCGCGTGGGTAAGCTGCTCGGCCCGCTGCAGCAAACGCTGTTGTCGCGCACTGAGACGATCCCGTCGGCCAATAAAGCGCAGACAAATATTGTCTCGATGTAGTTTCTCGGCTTCACGACGCAAATATCGAGACAACAGAGCCATCAAAGCGCGGACTTCCGTTTCCGGACGCCCCCAATTTTCACTGCTGAAGGCGAATAATGTGAGGACTTTAACGCCCCGCTTGTCACAGGCTTCGAGAATAGTTCGCACCACTTCTACGCCAGCACGATGACCGCTGACCCCACTCAAACCGCGCCGCTGCGCCCAGCGATTATTGCCATCCATAATGATGGCAATGTGCTGGGGAACTGCGCCTCGGGGCGCTATTTGTGTATCGAAACTTGCCACAAGCGAGCCCTGAGCAGAGCTCAAATTTCCATGAGGTCAGCTTCTTTAGCAGTTAAAGCCTCGTCGACTTTTGCTACGTAGCCGTCTGTCAATTTCTGGATAGCGTCCTGCCCGCGTCGCTCATCGTCCTCGGAGATATCTTTTTCTTTTAGTAGGTCTTTCAACATACTGTTAGCGTCACGGCGGGCGTTACGTACCGACACCCGAGCTGACTCGGCTTCGGCTCGCGCCTGCTTGATGTAGCCCTTGCGCGTCTCCTCAGTCAACATAGGCATAGGAATGCGAATAACATCACCGGCGGTCGCCGGGTTAAGGCCCAAATCCGATTTCATAATGGCCTTCTCGATAGCGGGGGTCATGCTTCTATCGTAAGCCGTCACCGCCAAGGTACGCGCATCTTCAACATTAATATTCGCCGCCTGATTCAACGGTGTCTCAGAGCCGTAGTAATCAATGCGAATACCATCGAGCAGACTCGGATGGGCGCGACCCGTACGAATTTTGTTGAAATGATGGCCCAGCGCTTCTAGCGACTTCGCCATACGCTCTTCGGCCTCGGCCATAATATCGTCGATCATGCATCACCTCTTGCTATTACTGAGCCAACATCGACCAGCGACGTCGGCGATGAACCTTTTGTTGATATGGTGGGATCAAAGAGCAACCCCCTGAAACCCGATCATTGCTGAATGAGCGTGCCCTCTTGCCCACCACGCACGATGCTCAGCAAAGCGCCCCGCTGAGCCATATCGAATACTCGTACCGGCATATCGTGGTCACGGCACAGGCATATCGCAGTGAGGTCCATGACCTCAAGCTTCTTATCTAGCACCTCGTCATAGCTCAAGCTGTCGTAACGAATGGCGTTGCTATCCTTCATAGGGTCAGCACTGTAGACCCCATCGACTTTGGTCGCCTTCAGCACCAGATCGGCACCCACTTCTATACCTCGCAGACAAGCCGATGAATCTGTGGTGAAAAATGGATTGCCAGTGCCCGCTGAGAAGATAACAACATCGCCGTTAATCAGGGCTCGAATTGCCTTGCGGCGGTCATAGTGGTCGACAACGCCGCTCATGGGAATGGCCGACATAACTTGGGTAGCAATATTCGAGCGCTCTAGGGCATCTCGCAATGCCAGGGCGTTCATAACCGTCGCCAGCATACCCATGTGGTCACCGGTAACACGATCGAGGCCAGCTGCCTGCAATGCCTTGCCACGAAACAAATTACCGCCACCCACTACCAGACCAATCTGTACGCCGATGCCGACCAATTGGCCGATCTCCAAGGCCAAATGATCGAGTACTTTGGGATCGATGCCAAACGCTTCATCACCAGTAAGGGCCTCACCGCTTAGCTTAAGAAGTATCCGCTTGTAAACCTTCTCGCTCGCCACCATCAGTCTCCTTAACAACAACCCATCTATAGTACCGAACAATGCACTCCGCCGGACCACAGTTTACAGAGGAACTGGTGCCAGCGAGAGCGCAAAGTTACCGCAAAAAAAACGGGGCCATATGCCCCGTTAATTCAATGGCAATCGCAATTAGCCTTTCAGTTGAGCGGCGACCTCGTCGGCAAAATCCACTTTTTCCACTTCAATACCTTCGCCAACTTCAAAACGACTGAACGACACAATGTCAGCGCCCGCCGCCTTGACCAATTTACCGACCGTGGTGTCAGGATCTTTCACAAAAGGTTGCTCGGTCAGGCTATTCTCAGACAGGAATTTGCGAATACGGCCATCGATCATTTTTTCAATAATCTCTGCTGGCTTACCCGACTCCTGCGCCTGTGCAGTAAAAATTTCACGCTCTTTGGCGATTAACTCTTCAGGCATGTGCTCGGGTGACACGACTTGCGGGCTGACTGCCGCGACGTGCATGGCCACGTCACGGGCCAAATCTTGATCACCGCCTTTAAGCTCGACCAACACAGCAATGCGCTTATTGCCGTGAACATAACCACCCACGACGCCACTGTCAGCGGTGACCAGGGAGGCACGACGGACACCAATATTCTCACCAATCTTCTGAACCAGTGCCTGACGCGCCTCTTCGACCTCACCACCTTTGATGGCTTCTACATCATCACTCTTGGCATCGTAGGCCTTGGTGACCACTTGATCGACAAAAGCGATGAAGTTGTCGTCACGCGCCACGAAATCGGTTTCGCTGTTCACTTCCACCAGCACACCGTAACTGCCATCTTCAGCAATACGCAGTGATACAACACCGTCAGCGGCCGTTCGACCCGCTTTCTTCGCAGCTTTCATACCGCTTGACTTACGCAGTTCCTCAATCGCTACATCGACATCGCCACCTGCGGCCGCTAGTGCTTTCTTGCACTCGAGCAGGCCAAGGCCAGTGCGTTCGCGAAGCTCTTTTACCAGTGATGCAGACATGATTCTCCTTCCTCATTGGTGACCCAAAGCGGGCCCAGGTCTAATTGAAGCGACACGGCCGCCATAGTTAGCGGCCAATATTCAATACCGGGGCGACAGCATAGCGTGCCCCTGTGACAACGTTGCGAATGCAAAAACGCCGCGCGGGGCGCGGCGTTCGAATCAGGCCTCGACTTCGGCCTCGGGCGCTTCGCCCTGATCTTCTTCAACAGGCACGAATTCATTGGCCGCACCGAAGTCACCACCATTTGCTTTACCGGCGAGTACCGCATCAGCAACAGCCTTGACGTAGAGCCGGATAGCGCGGATAGCATCGTCGTTACCGGGAATGACGTAATCGACACCGTCAGGATTGGAATTCGTGTCGACAATACCGATCACTGGGATGCCAAGCTTGTTCGCTTCGGTAATGGCAATGCGCTCGTGATCCACGTCGATGACGAACAGCGCGTCGGGCAGACCTGACATATCTGCAATACCACCCACTGAGCGGTCAAGCTTGTCTTTGCTTCGGGTTCGCATAAGCGCTTCTTTCTTCGTCAACTTAGCAAACGTGCCGTCTCGCTCTTGCTCTTCCAACTCGCGCAAGCGCTTAATCGACGCCCGTACCGTTTTGTAGTTGGTGAGCATGCCACCCAACCATCGGTGACTCACGTAGGGCATACCACAGCGCGTGGCTTGCTCTTGAATAATTTTTCCAGCTGCCCGCTTGGTGCCCACAAATAAGATGTGATTCTTATTGCCAGCCAACCGTTGTATCTGCGCCAGGGCATCATTGAAGGCAGGTACCGTGTGCTCGAGATTGATGATATGGATTTTGTTTCGTGCCCCGAAGATGTACTGATCCATCTTGGGGTTCCAGAAGCGGGTCTGGTGTCCGAAGTGAGCGCCTGCTTGCAGCAGCTCACGCATGCTTACTTGAGTCATGTTGTATCCCTGTAGGTTTGGGTTTTGGCCTCCGCCTATCCCACAAGACCAACCAGTTACCCAGCACCCGGTCTGCAGTTAAGTGATAGACGTGTGTCATTTAGCGCCCCGATTAACGGCGGCGTCGCGGGCTCCTGCCAGCGAGGCGCGCGTTATAGCACACTGGGATAGCCAATTAAAGCCCCAAAGACAGCCGGGCTTGAGTTCGGTAAACTACGCCACCTCAATCATTTCCCATGCAGTAGAGTCGATGACAGTCACACCCAAAACACCCGAGCAAATTGAAGGTATGCGTGTCGCGGGGCGCCTCGCCGCCGAGGTGCTCGAGATGATCACACCCTTAATAGAAGTGGGCATGACCACCGGAGAGATTGATCGGATCTGTCACGACTACATTGTCAACGTACAGAAGGCCATTCCTGCACCTCTCAATTACCATGGCTTTCCCCGCTCCATATGCACCTCGATCAACGACGTCATTTGCCACGGCATTCCCTCGGATAGCAAAAAACTGAAGAACGGCGACATCATCAACATCGATGTCACCGTCATCAAAGATGGATGGCACGGTGATACCAGCATTATGCTCGGTGTGGGCGATGTACCCCAGCACGCTGAACGGCTGATGCTAATCACCCAAGAATGTCTGTACAAAGCGCTGGCCATTGTCAAGCCTGGCACGACCCTGGGTGATATCGGCCACATCATTCAAGAGCACGCCGAATCAAACTATTACTCTGTTGTGCGCGAGTATTGCGGACATGGCATTGGCCAGATCTTTCACGAGGAACCGCAGGTCTTACACTACGGCAAACCGGGTACCGGGCTGGTACTTGAACCGGGCATGACCTTCACCATTGAACCCATGATCAATGCGGGCAAACGACATACCAAACTCAATACCAAAGATGGCTGGACCGTCACTACCCGCGACGGCCGTTTGTCGGCTCAATGGGAGCACACCATCGCAGTGACCGACACGGGTTGCGAAGTGCTGACAAGGCGAAGTGATGAACAACTCCCCTGCTAAATTAACGCTCACCAATAGCACGTCACACCTGGCTCTGCAGCCGTTACCCTATTTAGCACGCCTTGAACAAACTGGTGATCTCATCGGTGATTGCCGGCGATTCCTGCAGGCAGTGATGGCAGAGCTGTACGCAGTGTTTCATCCGGCCCAACCGTTAACCCCGCTACTAGCGGCACGTGCCAAGGCCGTTGATGAAGTGCTGCTTACGCTCTGGCAGCAACATCTAGGTGATACGCAGCAAGCGCTGCTAGCGGCAGTGGGTGGCTATGGTCGCGGTGAGCTGTATCCACACTCAGATATCGATATCCTGTTCCTGTGCCATGACGACATTGACGAATCCACTGACAGTCTTATCGGAGACATGTCGCGCTCATTGTGGGACCTAGGGCTGAGCATTGGCCAAAGTGTGCGAAAGGTTGGCGAGTGCACAGAGCTTGCCCGAAGCGACCTGACTATTTTCACATCCATGCTCGAGTTGCGACCCTTGACCGGCAACCACTCGCTGGTGGGTGAGCTTGAGTCAGCAATGTCGATCGAGCACATGTGGGACAGCAAAGCGTTCTACAAGGCAAAACTCGAGGAGACCCGTCAACGTCACGCCAAGTACGCCAACACCGAGTACAACCTGGAGCCCAATGTAAAAAATGGTCCCGGTGGGCTGCGAGATATGCAAGTTATTGGCTGGATAGCCAGACGTCATTACGGCGTAGCACTTGAGCGACTGGAAGCCGAACGCTTTCTCACCGAAGATGAGCAGCGCATGCTTGAAGCAGGGCGCAATTTTATTGGCCAAGTGCGCTTTGCGCTGCATCAGGTGGCTGATCGCGAAGAAGACCGATTGCTATTCGACCATCAGCGCAGCCTTGCTGCCCTATGGGAGATGGTCGACGGCGACAAGCTCGCGGTAGAGCAATTCATGCAGGTGTACTACCGCTGGGCGCAGTCTCTCAATCAGTTGAGCGAGCTGCTATTGCAGATCTTCGATCAACAGATCCTTCACGGCAACGAGCAACAAATCAAGCATCCGATTGATGGGGACTTCGAGGTCATTGCCGGCTTATTAGCAGCGCGACACGAACGCGTCTTCACCGACAATCCATCAAATTTGCTGAGGGTATTTGTCACCCTTGCTAACGACAATACGATTAAAGGCATCGCCCCTGAAACCTGGCGGCTGCTGCGTGCCGCCAATCATTTCATTGATCCGACCTTCCGAGCCGACCCCGTCAATCAGGGGCTTTTCATGGTCTTATTACAGTCACCTTATGGGGTTACACTGCAGCTCCGCCGAATGGCCCGTCATGGGATTCTTGGACGCTATCTACCCGAATTCGGTAGAATCATCGGGCAGATGCAGTTTGATCTGTTCCATGCCTACACGGTCGATGCCCATACCCTAGAGGTATTGGCAAATACTCGACGATTCATGCGCGCCGACTACACCGATAAATTTCCCGTATCGACTCGCATCGCTCAGCGTCTGCGCAAGCCGTCATTGCTGTATATCGCTGCGCTCTACCATGACCTTGGAAAAGGTCGAGGCGGCGATCACTCGGAACTTGGCGCGGTTGACGCCCACGGTTTTTGCGAGCGCCACAAACTCGATGCCAGAGATACCGAACTTGTGGTTTGGCTTGTCAAAAACCATCTACTTATGAGCTCTGTGTCCCAACGCAAAGACATCTCAGATCCCGAGGAGATTCTGCGCTTCGCGTCCCACGTCGCCACCGAAGAGCGACTTGACTATCTGTACACCCTCACGGTAGCGGACATTCACGGAACCAACCCAGAGCTTTGGAATGCATGGCGCAGTTCATTACTCCGCCAGCTTTATACCGAAACGCGGCGTGCGCTGCGTAGAGGCTTAGAAAATCCCTTGGCCCGCAGAGACGTGGTGGAAGCCACCCGCCGGGCGTCTGCCGATTTACTCGAGTACCGCGGCTTTTTTGAAGAAGACTTGCGCGCTATTTGGGCAGCCCGGGGAGATGATTATTTCCTGCGTGAACGTCCGGAGGATATTGCGTGGCACACCGAGGCCATCGCCAACCACGCTAATGTCGACCGTCCTCTGGTACTGGTTCGTCAATCTGCCGACTCCCCTGTCGCGAATGCCACGCAAATTTTCGTCCATGCACCCGATACCGAAGACTTATTTGCACGGATCTGTGCCGAACTCGAAATACTTGACCTCAGTGTCAACGATGCGCGAATTTATTTGGGGGATGACGGCTACACCCTTGATACGTTCTTTGTTTTGCAGGCCGACGGTAACCCGGTTCCCGGTGACGAAATGACTCTCAGCGGTATTCAGCGGGTGCTTCAACAGGCGCTCGAGCATGGCAAGCTGCGCAAAATATCACGTCGTACCCCTCGACAGCTGCGCTCGTTCCCACTGCCTACAGAGACCACCATTCACCAAGATATTGATCGAGGCTGGACCGTGCTTGAGGTCTCAACACCCGATCGACCCGGCTTGCTAGCGCGCCTAGGGGAAATTTTTATTCAACTTGATGTCGCCATCCAAGGCGCCAAAATTCAGACCCTGGGCGAGCGCGTTGAAGACGTATTTTTTATTACCAACGATACCGGCGGCGCCATCCTAGATGAGGATCGGCTACAGGCACTTCGGTATGCTATTTGTAGCGCCCTCGATGAGGGCGTTCGAGCAACCGCCTAGCGTTAATCTGCCCCTAATCAGTATGCTCACACACTAGGCCGCCCCTAATGAATCCCGGACTCGATCTGCTTCAGCCCTACCCGTTTGAACGCTTAAATCAACTGATAGCAGGTGTTGCCAATGCCGCCTTGCCCCGTATCTCGCTGACCATTGGGGAACCCCAACATGCAGCACCGCCCATTGTATTAGACACACTGCGCAACCAACTTGAGGCGGTTCAACGCTACCCCAATACCCGAGGTCTGGCCGAGTTGCGCCAGTGTATTGCTCAGTGGCTTGCACGCCGCTTCAAACTCCCGGAACTCGACCCCGAGCGCCACGTCCTGCCGGTGAATGGTACTCGCGAAGCACTGTTCGCCATTGCACAAACCTTGGTTACCCCGGGCGCAGCAGGTCGGGTTATTTGCCCCAACCCCTTCTACCAAATATATGAGGGCGCTGCCTTTCTCGCCGGTACCACGCCCCGCTTCTTGGGGAATACCACCGACGGCAAACATCCAGACTTCGCCGCCGTGTCGAGGGATGACTGGCAGCGCTGTGAACTTCTCTATATTTGCAATCCAGGCAACCCCTCTGGCGCAGTACTGTCCATTGAGCAACTGCAGCGCTTAATTGAACTGGCAGAGCAGCATCACTTCGTCATTGCAAGCGATGAGTGCTATAGCGAGATTTATCCTGACGACAGTTGCCCACCCACGGGACTGCTCGAGGCGTCCGCGCAGATGGGGCGGGATAATCACCGTCAGTGTCTGGTTTTTCACAGTCTGTCTAAGCGCTCAAATTTACCGGGATTGCGCTCGGGTTTCGTTGCTGGGGACCCCGACCTGATAACGCGTTTTAGCCGCTATCGCACCTATCACGGCTGTGCCATGCCTCTGCATCATCAACTTGCCAGCATTACTGCCTGGAGCGACGAGCAGCATGTGTACGAGAACCGCCAGCGTTATCGTGAGAAGTTTAGTGCAGTGGTACCCCTATTGGAACCTTGGCTCGACGTCGAAACCCCCGACGCCGGTTTTTATCTGTGGCCGAAAACACCCGTCGATGACGAACGCTTTGCCATCGAGCTGATAAAACGCGCCAATGTGGCGGTGTTACCGGGTCGTTATTTGGCGCGAGAACTCGACGGCTTTAATCCCGGTGTCAATCGCGTTCGCTTGGCATTGGTTGCAGATCTCGACGATTGTGTGAGCGCCGCTGAACGTATTGTTGAAGCCATTAAGCAGGGCTGGTAATGACCGAGCACACCACCGATACGCCACAACCTGGTCGTAGCGGCAACCTCAGTAAAGCCGAGCGGATTCGTTTTATCGATCAACGACTGCAAACCCTGTACCCAAAGCCACCGGTGCCACTCGATCACAAGGATCCGTACACACTTCTGATTGCGGTATTGCTAAGTGCCCAGTGTACCGATGAGCGGGTCAACCAAGTAACGCCCGGCTTATTCAAGCTGGCGGACAGTGCCGCTGACATGGCGCAAGTTGCTGTTGATGATATTCGAGCGATCA
>CBFHMA010000010.1:0-24715 GCA_965656775.1 Luminiphilus sp. | reverse complement strand
TGGCAGCTTTATTGCCCTATTGGTTAAAGGCGGTGGATCTCATGTTTTTGGGCGCCTGTTAACCCAGCGATTGAAGGGAAAACGCTCAAGCCTATTGGCAACTTGGTTGATGGGCATGGCGATATTTCTCGATGACTATCTCAACTCATTGACCGTTGGGGCCACCATGAAATCGGTGACCGATCGCTTTAAAACGTCTCGGGAAATGTTGGCGTATGTGGTTGATTCCACAGCTGCTCCGATGTGCTTGCTGATACCGATCTCTAGTTGGGGCGTATATTTTGCGGGCCTGTTGGAAAAAAATGGCGTTGCCGAGCCCGGTGCCGGTATTGCTCTATTTGTTGCATCTATTCCTTACATGTTCTACCCGCTGTTGGCGATTGCGCTTGTACCCCTCGTGATTCTGGGCATTGTGCCGCTCATAGGCCCCATGCGAGCCGCAGAAATACGGGCGGAGACGACGGGTGATTTGGGCGTTTTTGAGGACCCCGCGCTGACAGTCGAGACCTCTGAGCGAGCGACTTTGTCTGCTTTCTTTTTGCCCATTATTGTCTTGCTAGTGTTTACCGTGTTGCCCAGTGTCGACCTGCTTCGTGGCGTGATGGTGGGTGTGTTGTTCACGGTGCTGCAGTATGGGGTTATGCGCATCATGCCGCTGACGACTATTCTCGATACCTGCGTGGAAGGCCTCAAGTCTATGGTGCCGGTACTGTCGATGCTGCTGGCTTTGTTTGTCTTTGTGGAGGCAAATAACGCCATTGGCCTCACCCGTTACGTTATTGACGGGGTCGCACCGTATATGAACGCTGCGCTGCTGCCGGTGCTGTTGTTTGTGACCATTGCAGCAGTGTCCTACACCACCGGATCCAATTGGGGCGTTATCGCCATAGCCATGCCAGTGGCATTTCCGCTGGCCCAAGCCCTAGACGTCAATATGCCGCTGGTGGTGGGCGCGCTGCTGTCCGCTAGTGGCTTTGGCAGTCATGCGTGTTTCTATTCCGATTCCACCGTATTGAGCGCCCAGGGAGCGGGTTGCCGAACCTATGACCACGCAGTAACGCAATTACCTTATGCGCTGATTGGCGCCGCCGGTGCTGCAATGTTTTATTTGGTGGCTGGTATCCTCTTATAGTTCAGTGAGTCCGCCGGCGGTTTTAAGACCACAGCGTCACGGGGGCTGCGCTCTTGTGTCCCTGTCTAATTTGCCGGCTGTGTAAAGTGGGCACGCTAATTGCTTTAAGCTGAGTATTCGCCACCGTCAAAGAACAACTCTATGGTTGCACCATCGTTAACCGATCCTGTGCAGATGCCCGGCACCGCTCAATGCACTGAATTTTTAGAGCAACACCGGCTGTCGACCCATTATCTCGATGAGGCTCGACGTTGGTTTATGCCGCTGGCGCAAGCTATTTGGCGTCGACGCCAGCAGCAGGACAAACCTTTATTGGTGGCGCTTAATGGCTGCCAGGGCTCCGGTAAAAGCACCTTAGCCGCCTGGTTGTGCCGTGTTCTCCAGAACGCCGGCTTAACAACGGTGACGGTGTCGTTAGACGATTTTTATTTGACCCATGCTCAACGTCAAACATTGGCTGACACGGTTCACCCTTTATTAGCGACTCGAGGCGTGCCCGGTAGCCACGATACAACGTTGATGGAAACCACCTTGCATGGGCTATTGGGTCGCGGAGACGCTCAGGGGCGCACTGTTTTAGTGCCATCCTTCGATAAATCCCGGGATGACCGCACCGAGAGTGAGCATTGGCATCGTATTGGTGCGCCAGTGGATGTTGTGATTTGGGAGGGCTGGTGTTTGGGCGCCAGTGCTCAATCGGCCCAGGGGTTGGCAGTGCCCGTCAATGATTTAGAAGCCCATGAGGATCCTCAAGGGGTCTGGCGGCAGTATGTGAACAGGGCATTGGCTATGGATTATCAGCCACTGTTCAAGCAGGTTGATTACTGGGCGATGTTGTCAGCACCGGGTTTTGAGGCCGTTTATCGCTGGCGGCTTGAGCAGGAGCAGAAGTTGGCTCAGCAAGTTCGAGGTCAGTCTGCGCCTGGTTTGATGTCGGCGGCTGATATTCAACGTTTTATTGGGTTTTACCAGCGTCTTACTGAGGTCTGCCTCGATACGCTTCCAAAGCGGGTGGACTGGTGTTGTCGACTCGCAGAGACCCGCCAAGTGCAGTCCTTCAGCCAACACACACGATCACGTTGTTCCGGCAAGGGGAGTCACTGATGACGCAGTATTTAATCGTTACTGATCTCGACGGTTCGCTACTGGATCACTACACCTATAGCGCCGCACCCGCCATGCCCGTACTCCAGGAGCTGGCCGACCAAGATGTGCCAGTAGTGTTGTGCAGCAGTAAAACCCGTGCGGAAATGAAACTGCTAAGGCAACGTCTGAAGTTGTCGACGCCGTACATTGTCGAAAACGGAGCGGCGGTCTTTATTCCTAGCAGTGGAATGGCCAATGTGCCGAAGGACACCGATTGCTTTGGGGGTGACTGGTGCCATCGATTTGGCCCCGCCCGTCAGTATTGGTTGGACTTACTGGCAACGCTACCGAGTACATGGGATGGTAGTTGGCGCGGTTTTTCTGATTTAACCATTCACCAGATTGCCGATCTCACCGGTCTGTCCAAGGACGAGGCTGCACTGGCTGCTGCTCGGGAATTTGGCGAGCCGGTACAGTGGCTGGGCGCGCTATCAGAGCAAGACTCATGGTGTGCTTGGCTGGAAGCTCGCGGCGCCAGGATACTGCGTGGTGGGCGCTTTTTACACGTCGCTGGCCCTTGGGATAAAGGCGTGGCCCTGCAATGGGTGCGCGATGCAATGGCCGAGGAAGAGCCTTTGGTGACGATTGCCCTCGGGGATAGCCACAATGACATCGCGATGCTTGAGGCTGCTGATTACGCGGTCGTCATTCGCTCTCCCGTGCACCCGCCTCCGCCATTATCGGAGCAGCAGCAGGTGTATGTTACCCGTGCTACCGGGCCCTGGGGTTGGGTGGAAGGTATTCGCTATTGGCAGCAACAGCTCTCTTTCTAGACATCAGGACACTTTACATGGCTGATTTTCATCAGAACGGCATTATCACCACCTTGCATAATCTGGGTGCAAGGGAGCTCGATGAAATCGAAGCGGAATTGACGCGCTTTGGTTTGCGTCGTCCATTGGGCTTGATACTGCCGTCCTTGTACTCCGAGTTGCAGACCAAGGCACTGCCAAAAATTGTAGGTGATCTCACTAGAGTGCCTTACCTATCTCAGATAGTCGTGGGGCTCGATCGTGCCGATGAGGACCAATATCGAGAAGCGCTCAAGTTCTTTTCCCAATTCCCCCAACACCATCGCGTGTTGTGGAATGATGGACCACGTCTGCGCGCGATAGACGCTGAACTTGAGGGACTCGGTTTGGCTCCGCCGGAGCCAGGCAAGGGCCGTAATGTTTGGTACTGCATGGGCTATACCTTGGCCACCGGTAAGGCAGAGTCAGTCGCTATGCACGACTGTGACATTCTCACTTACGACCGGTCATTATTGGCGCGGCTGATTTATCCCGTGGCCAACCCGTTATTTAACTATGAGTTCTGCAAGGGCTATTACGCGCGTGTCGCCAATGGTCAGATTAACGGAAGGGTGTCGCGCTTATTGGTGACACCATTGATTCGAGCGCTTAAACGGGTTCTCGGGGAGACGCCGTTTCTGAACTATCTCGACAGCTTTCGTTACATATTGGCAGGGGAGTTTGCCTTTCGCCGAGATGTCTTGAATGACATTCGTATTCCTAGCGACTGGGGCCTCGAAATTGGCGTCTTGAGCGAAATGTACCGTAACTACAATAACAACCGACTCTGCCAGGTCGACATAGCTGATACCTACGATCACAAACATCAAACCTTGTCCTTAGAGGATCAGCGCGCGGGTTTGTCGCGGATGTCCATTGATATTTCAAAAGCGCTTTTCAGGAAATTAGCCACCCAAGGACATGTATTTTCGGCAGAAACCTTCCGTACCTTAAAGGCTACCTATTTCCGTATTGCCCTGGACTTTGTCGAGACCTACCGCAACGACGCCATCATGAATGGGTTGGATTTTGATATTCATAAAGAAGAAAAAGCGGTGGAGATGTTCGCCCGCAATATTATGGATGCGGGCAAGGTGTTTCTGGAACGGCCAATGGAAACCCCCTTTATCCCAAGCTGGAATAGGGTTGTGAGCGCGGTGCCCGATATTTTCGAGCGACTGTCCGCTGCGGTTGAAGAAGATAATCGGGACTATGCACCCTTGTAATTGGAGTACCCATGCAGACGGGATTACGACAGCGTTTGATTCATCAGTTAGATCTGATTTATGGCGATATACCCGGCGTTGACAGCAGTGATGTACTGGCTACTCGCCTGTTGGCACTTATGGGGCTTGATGACGAAACACCAAGCCCAAAGCCCCATTGTAACTTGTGGGATCAACGGGATGTGGCCGTTATTACCTATGGCGATACCCTTGTTCGGTCGGGGCAGCGTCCGCTGCAAACCTTATGTCAGTTTTTAGACGAGCGGTTGCAGGGGCTGATCTCCTGTGTCCATGTATTACCTTTTTTCCCTTGGACCTCCGATGACGGCTTTGCCGTCCTCGATTACTCCAGTGTCAACGAAGCATTAGGCACCTGGGATGATATTGAGCAAATCGCGGCTCACTATCGGTTAATGGGTGATCTGGTGATCAATCACTGCTCGAGTCGCAGTCCATGGTTCGAAAATTTCAAAGCAGGCATCGATCCCGGGCGAGGCTACTTCATGACGGCCTCACCGGAAGATGCCCTCGACGATGTGGTACGTCCCAGGACATCCCCGCTACTTATGCCGGTTGAGACACCGCTTGGCTTGCAGCATGTGTGGTGCACCTTCAGCCACGATCAGGTTGATTTCGATTTTCGCAATCCAGCGGTACTCGAGGAATTCGTGAAAATCATGCGTTTGCACCTCGACAAAGGTGTCCGTGTATTTCGGCTCGATGCGGTAGCCTTTTTGTGGAAGCAGGTTGGCACCCCTTGCATTAATTTGCCTCAAACCCACGAGGTGATTCGGCTGTTGCGAACCTTAGTGGAGCACGCCCAACCCGATTGCCTCATTATCACGGAGACCAACATACCGAATCGCGAGAATTTAACGTACTTTGGTAATGCCAATGAGGCCCATGCTATTTACAACTTCTCGCTACCGCCGCTGCTGGTTTACACATTGCTTAGTGGTAATAGTCGCTACTTAAGTCAGTGGTTGATGACCATGCCGCCGGCCCAAAACGGGACCACTTATTTCAATTTTATTGCGTCACACGACGGCATAGGTATGCGACCCGCCGAGGGCCTGCTCGCCGACGATGAGATTGATGGCTTTCTCAATGCGCTGCAACGTTTCGGTGGTTTGTTGTCCTGGCGAGCCGATGCGGGTGGTCGCAAAAAAGTTTACGAGGTCAATATCGCTTTGTTCGATGCCTTGCAGGGTAACCTGGAGGGCTTCGATGATCATGGCTTGGAGCGCTTTATTTGTGCTCATGCGGTGATGCTGGCGCTCGAGGGCATCCCCGCCTTTTACGTACACAGTTTGTTGGGGACCCGCAATGATCACCGTCGGGTCGAGCACACCGGGCACAACCGTTCAATCAATCGGAGCCAGTGGCATTACGATGAATTGGCTGCTTTGCTCAGTAACACCGACGGACATCATCGCCAGGTACTCGATCGATTAAGCCAGCTCATTAGGATTCGTCGTGACCAGCCTGCCTTTCACCCTAACGCAACGCAGTTTACGTTGCAGATGGGTGAGGGCCTGTTTGGCTTCTGGCGCCAAAGTATGGATCGGCGACAGAGTATTTTCTGCATCTTTAATATCAGTAGCGTTGATCGTCCCCTGAACTTGGGTGACATCAATTTGGTGCTTACCGATCAATGGCATGATCTTATCGGGGGTCAGTGGTTTGATCAGGGTAATGAGGCGCTTTTGTTGCGGCCCTATCAGGCGGTCTGGATAAGCAACGGCGAGCCCAGTCAGTCTCAGTAGTTGCCATGGCATCACGTTAGCAGGGGGTAATGCCATGGTATGAATTGACCGCCCGACTCACCCTATTTGAAATAGCGTAGCAAGCGACGCCATCCCGACACGGGGGGTTCGGTGTCGGGTTCTGGTGACGAATCATTGGGTGATGGGGTCTTGCTGCCTGCCGCCGCCCGGATCACCGACGCTCGCCGTTGCCAGTCCTCTAGCCATTGGGGCACCAGTGATGCTGGCATGGGTGCACCCGAGAAATGTCCTTGGCAAACCTGAGCCCCCGATGCCTGTGCCTGGCGCCAGTCATCAATGGTTTCGATGCCTTCGGCGACCACTGCCAGCCCCAAGCCCAAACCAATACTGGCACTATTATCGAGTATCACCCGTTTATCTGCTTGCCGATGGGCATCTGTGACGAACGCTCGATCGATTTTGAGTTCGGTAAAGGGCATTTGATTAAGTTGCGCCAGGGACGAGTAGCCCGTGCCGAAATCATCAATCGCTACCCCTAAGCCCATTTGTCGTAAATAGGATAAGTTAGCTAGCAACAGCGGCATGTTTTTACTCACCCGAGACTCGGTTACTTCAAGAATCAAGTTATGGGGCTGCACACCTGTGGCGTCGAGTTCGGCGCTAATCCACTCGACGTAATCCTCCGATTCAAGATCATCGACCGACGTGTTCACTGAGATATGCCAGTGTTTACCCTCCTGTTGCCAGATTGCCAGCTGCGCCAATACTTGGCGCGACACAGAGCGCGTCAAGCTATTAATGAGACCTTCAGTTTCCGCAATAGTGATAAATCGATCGGGTTCCACCACGGGGCAGCCGGGCTCTACCCAGCGTGCTAGTGCTTCGAATCCCACTACTGCACCCGAGGGCATGGCCACTTTAGGCTGGTACCAGGGCTGTATGACGCCCTTTTCGATCGCAGCTCGCACCTCCTCAGGGCCGATGGGCGCCCGATCTAGGCTGTCGGTGACACTAATTAACCGCAGTTTGGTCATCACTGCTGCAAGGCTTGCAGGTTTGCAGGGTAGTGGCAGCATGCCCATTAGAATCAAGCGAGCAGCGGCTACTTTTTGTTCAATAACCGGTGCCGAAATGTCGAGATCAGTATCGAACACAAGGAGTTGCGCTGAACGCTGTGTGGACTTCAGCAATCGCAAGGGATCCGGCTGGATAGCAAGAGGGTTGCTAACAACGACCAAATCAACCGTATCGCCCTTGAGGACGTCGACCACACTCTGGATATCGCAGCTAATGTAGTTCGCCTCTAGCTCGCGCTCGAGCAAACGGCGCAGTCGATTTGACAGCACCTTGGACTCGGTTAACACGACAACGGAAGGGAGTTGCTCTTTCGGCATGAGCGCTATGACATCTGATTAACAAGTGCCTGCGTAGAGTAACAGGAAGTTGATTAAATTCCTGTAACTAGAACTTGCTTCTGTGATCTTGGATCCCGCCGTAATGACGGTTTTGCCTGTATTTATTGACATTGAAGCCTCAGGATTTGGTCACGAAAGTTACCCTATAGAAATCGGTGTCGCGTTCTCTGATGGTAGCCAGTACAGTAGCCTTATCAAACCGGCACCCCACTGGCAGTACTGGGACCCCCAAGCCGAGACGCTTCATGGCATCGACCGCCACCAATTGCTCCATGAGGGTATCTCTGCCAGCACAGTAACCGCCGAGCTGAATGCGCGTTTGTCGGGTCAAACCGTTTACAGCGATGTCTGGGTGGTGGATAAACCCTGGCTTGATCAACTGTTTCGAGCAGCTAACCGGGATCCTGAGTTTTGGCTCAGCCCGGTGGAGCTTATCTTATCGGAAGCACAAATGGAGAACTGGCGAGTCACCCGTACAATGTTGATACAGACCCATCAGGGGCGCCTGCACAGAGCTGGCTTTGATGCGTTACTCAACCAAATGACATGGCAAGCGTTAGGTTTGGCCGCCTGAGTCTCAGCTGCTTCAGCGGTAAAATAAGACTTTCTGGTGGGCGGTACGTAGATGGACCACCTCAGACTCATTGATACCTTCGTTCGTTTTCACGGGCGCTTGCAGCCGGTTCGGCGCATCGCGGCCATCAAGCACGTAATCAATGTAGCTCGAAACAGCGTCAAGGGCCTCGGTTTGCTGGGTATGGAATTGGCAGCGTACCCTTGGACGACCTCGGTCACCGGTATTGTCACAGGCCAATACCTTAGCTCGCACCATGAGTTTGGTGTTTTCCGGCGGTAGCGTTAGCCAGATACGAATATCGCTGCCGACCGCAACATCGGTCTTCCAATCGAAGGCCATTCCTGTACGGCTAATATTGACTCTTACCAGACTTGGCCCATAACTGGCATCAGCACCTTGGTCGGCCAACAAATCAATCTTGTGGTTTAAGTGCATGAGTAATTTAGCAAGTCGCGGGTGTTCCGTTTCGACCACCGCCATCATGTCATTGATCTGTCGATTAACTGACATGATCATGATGTCTCTGAGTTCATCGTCGACGGGTGCTAGGCTCTCAACCGGACGCCAACTGACTACTAAGCGATCGTCAACACGCACGTAATCCCGATGTTCTACAATCATGTGAATGTCCTTTGATTGGCCTTACGCTTTGCTCCTGTGCACAAGATTACACTGCTGCCCAAAATTTACCACCGAGTTTGAGGGGTGAACGTCTCAAGAAATAATAGGGTTTTATGTCGCTGGGCGTGGTTTTCTCTGGCTAAGTCTCAAGTGCGCTTTCCGCTAGTGCATCAACGGCCCTAGCGGCTGCGTCAATCGCGCCATTGACATAGGCGTAGGCGGAACTGTCGGCATTGGCGATACCGATATGACCAAATGGCTGCCGTGCCTCAATGTGTGGACCCTTATCCGGTCCCCACTCGGGGGGGTCCCACAAGTCGATGTATTCATAGGCATAACCATGGGGCCAGCGATTCACAGTGATGGCGGCTACATCGCGCTCGAAGGCAAAACCATATGGACCCAGCATAGCTGTCAATTGCCGGCGCATAGCCCGTTCATAGGCCGCAAAATCGAGGGCGAGCATGGCTCTTTTACCCTGACGGTATTGTTCCCTAGCCGGCAATCCCGCCACTGTGGGCGTGTGCACCAAGTGCAATACGATTGGCTCATCGGGGTTTTTACTGAACGTGTAACCCGGCGTCGATACCGGAAAGTCTAGGGCGCCATATGCCCAAAAATCTTGCACCGCATGAAAATGATAGAGCCCTGCTTCCTGGAAAGCTCTCCAGTTGTTGAGTGCTAGGTTGGCGTACACCAGCGGCGCTTTTTCGGCATAGCTCATGGCCGCTGCTTGTGTCGCGGGCAACTCTGGGCACAAATAAGGAATCATGTGGTTGTAACACGCCATGACCCCATAGCGCCCACGAACACGATAGGCCTGTCCGTCTTGAATATAGCCCACTGAGATGCCCAGCTCGGGCTGAGTAGGGTCGCGATGCCTGACATCGATCGCCGTGGCATTCAAGCGAAGCCGTACGGCTTGATCATCGCGATCAAGCGCTTGATAGTCGAACTTGGCCGTGACGACGTCATCCATCGTATTACCTGGGGCGCTGCCGGGTATCAGTGACCGCACCAACAGTCGCGCAATGCTGGCGTTACCGTCGGGAAAATGAAAGATATAGGGCTCGTCTTCACTGTCACCCCACAACAGTTCGTCAAGTCCAAGGGTGGTGGTGCCGGGTTCTCCTGCCTCGGCGGCTGCTTTCGCAGAAAGCGCGTCATAGCCTACGGCCCACAAGCCATGCGAGCGCTGTCTCAACAGCAAAACCACTTCCTCGGGCATAGCTAAATCTTGGCGGAGATAGTCTTCATAAGATTTACTTCTCAGGTATGCCAGTTTCTCGTCGGCGGTCATGCCCGCGAGCCAATCCTTGGTTGATGTTAAAAGGGTCAGTAGCGCAGTCTGGCCCGTTTCACTGAGGGGCATAGCAGCAATAATGTCGGCCAGTTGGGTGGGTGCGTCTACCCCAAGCCATTCCTCACCCGTGGGATTGGTTATCAAGCTGTTGACGCCGTAATGGGCTGTGTCGAAGAACCAGAAGCTGCCAAGGTTATGACGTTTCGCAAAGTGGCGATCGTAGTACTGATAAAATCGTGATGTCTCAATGCCTAAAGACGTCAACAAATGGCGAGCTTCGTCACTGTAATGCGCCGGCCCATCAATCGACTGACTACCGCCATAGCCGATTAATGGGTGACCATCCACATTGAATTCATTGCGTTTCGCGTGACCGCCAAAGTCATCGTGATTATCGAGGATCAGAATGCGCGCATCTTTACCAAGTCGTTGCTGCCAAAACCAAGCGGTGGCCAAGCCCGAGATGCCGGCACCGACAACGATCAGATCGTAGTCTGCCTCGTGACTGTGCTCGGGTAGCGCCCATGACTGACCGCCAAACGCGAGTGCGTGTGCGGTTTCGAAAGCACCTTTGTGACTACCTCTCAGTCCGGTTACGGCGGGCGGGTACCGTGGCGTTAGCCCATGGGTATTGTCTGTTGTTGCGCCGACGCTCAGGGCAAAGGGTTGCGCTGTGGCGCCTACTGCCACGGCAACACCAGAAATAAACTGTCTGCGCTTAATCATAGGGTCATGGTCATCATTACTAGGGCCGTTGTCATAGGGTATGCCGGCAACGATATCCTGCATAGACTCGGCCACCGCGCTATGCTCTCCCTATGTAGTCTACACGGGGCGCTTCAAAATGCTCGCCGGTTTTAAAGAACGTGTTATTCACCAATATGCCAGTGTCATTCGTGAGCGTGCCATTACTCGGGCCAAAGGGCGCATTGCCCTGAGCGGACGACGACCGAGTGAGCTGTCGGAAGACGAGCTTGAGGTCATTGTTAAAGAGGAAGAAGACAGGATTAAACGCCGTATTTATGGCTCGGGTATTGCCGCCATTATGGTGGTGTTGGGTGTGAACTGATGTTGCAGCACCTTGCTAAATGGGCTTTGTTTGCCGCTTTGTGGCGGCGCGCCAGCCCTTACTTGGTCGGCTCCTTGATGGCTGTCGTTATGGTACTTGCCGTGACCGCAGTGCACGCCGAGTTTCTCGATTATGTGCGGTTACGTCATGAGTTACAGGGACCCGAGAGCAACCCCATGGGCGAGTATTTGTCTCTCAGCTTTGTGATCAAGTGGCTATGCTATGGCGCTATTGCACTGGGTTATGCCATTTATTGGGTGCGTCGGTCTCGTACCATTCATGAACGCAAGCAGGGGCCGCTCCCTCGACGCTCGCCACCTGCTGAGCGACCTACAGCGCACAGGGGTAAGTTAGTCACTGAGTCCAAGGCACAACTCGCCGATCGGCAGCTGATTGAAGACGATGACGCGGCGTTCGATTTTTTGCGCGGTAAACGACGTTTGCGTGGCAGAAGCCAACAGCTACTCGAGAGCGATCGGGATGCACCATGACGCCCGCGGACGATGAACTCACACTCGAGCAGCTCATTACACAGCTACATCCCGACCACAGACTCAACCTAGGGCATATTTTGGGTTTATCAAACCCTGCTCCTACGGTAAAGCAGCTGTGTGAAGCTTTGGGTCAGCGCTACCACTCTCGGTGGCGTACAACGTTGGGCACCCTCGGCCCCGCTATTTGGAAGCGCGTGCCCACGACATTGACGCGCTCGATGCCCCTTGCTATCAATCCACCAGAGCTGCCTAGCTATCCTGTTTTGCTGCTGTTGCTTGCCCGTAAGTTGGGCATCAAGGATGCGCAGTGGCCCTCAAACGCCCATGCAGTAGAAAGCCTCGAGAAACAGGTAATTTACACGATTATTGCCCAATGTCTTGTCAACATGACCGCGCAGCAGCGTGTGCAATTTTTTGAAGCTACCACCGACGCAAGCGCTGCATTAACTGATGGAGTGACACCGTCAGAGATTAAAGCTCCGCTACAAATGCTGTCATTACTTGGGCTCGCCAATACGGTAGGTGTACCCGCCTATGCCGCGGCCAGTACAGCGCTTGGGTTGGTTACCCACGCTATGGGCCTCTCTTTACCCGCCGTAGCCGTTGCCGGTGTGACGTCGACGGTGGCATTTGTCATTGGCCCCGCAGGGTGGTTGGCTGCCGGTGGCTGGCTGTTGTGGCGTGTTACAGGCCCTGACTGGCGTGTTCTGACACAGGTGATGGTCTATTTAATCAGCCAGCGTTATCCGCCGCCTCGTTCAGTCAGCTGACTCGTCATTATCGTCGGGCACGATGACTTTCACGGTGTCGCCCACGCAAATGACGCCGTCTTCAAGAATTTTTGCGCACAGCCCGCCGTGCCCCATCATCGCCGCCACGCCCCCTCGACCCAGTGCCTGCTCCATCCGGGCGCAGGGATGACACAGCTGAGTAGCTTCAAACAGCGCCTCCCCGATTTTGAAACGTTGGCGACGTAAACCATTTAAGTTGATGCCGGATACCACTAGGTTTCGTCGCAGTAACCCTGGCTCGATAGTGCTGTGCCCGGTGAAATACGCAATCTGATCGATAAATTCTTGTGAAATCAGGGTGACTTGACGGCCTGACCCCGGGCTTTTCGTCATTCGGTGATCGCCTTCTAATCCTAGGCCAACCACGGCGTTGACTTTATCCAACGACAGCAGCGGCTCGCGTCGTTTTGGGCGCACACCAATCCAAATCACCTGACCTTCACTGAGATCTTGGGCATAGCGGTCAAGAGGATTGGATCGTTTGGTTGTCGTCATGATGGGGTCTCTTGAAAAAGTGGTTGCAATAAATGTTGCAGGGCAAGGGTCTGGCGAGTTCGCTCCGATGGCCCATAGCGCTCGGTGGTGCCGCTATTCCAGACGGGGCCAGGCCAGGCGACATCGCCAGTAAACCTTGCTATGTGATGTATGTGGAGTTGGGCTACCTGATTACCCAGTGCCGCAATATTCATCTTGTAGGCTTGGTAATGGTGCTTGAGGCAACGGCCCAGGGTCATGGACTCAACGGTGAATTGCTGTTGATCCTCAGGTGATAGGTCGAATAGCTCGGTCATGTCCGCACGCATAGGTACCAGAATGACCCAAGGAAAGCGCCGGTCGTCCATGAGTAACACCTGGGACAAAGGCCAGTGGCAAAGGGTGATGGTATCGGCTGCTAAACGTGAATCGAGGGTGAAGGCCATAATATTTTTCCGGGTTATTATTTGTGATATCCCATGTCGGTCAGCCTAATCATTTATTGGTGCTTGTGGCTTATTAGCCTAGCGCCTGATTTTTAAGGGGTAGATGTCGAATGCGCACACCGGTAGCTGCATACACGCCATTGATGACCGCGGGTGCACCCACAGCAATCGTGGGTTCGCCAACCCCGCCCCAGAATCCACCAGAAGGCATGACCGTGGTCTCGACTTGTGGCATGGCCGCAAGCTTCATAGACGGATAGGTGTCAAAGTTCTCTTGTTCCACTCGGCCATCTTTGACGGTTAGCTCACTGTAAAGGGCTGCGCTGAGACCATAGACGAATGAACCGGCAACCTGCGCCTCGATTTGTTGAGGATTAACTGCAACGCCAGGGTCGGTTGCTGCCCAGATATTGAGCATACGCACATTGCCTTCTGACACACTCACCTCAGCACAGGCGGCCACATAACTGCCAAATGCTTTACACACAGCCAAGCCAAGCCCAGTGCTCTCGGGGCGTTTTCGCCCCCAATCGGCACGCTCTGCTGCTTTGTTCAACACAGCCAATGCTTTAGGGTTATCCGCCAGTAAGCGACGACGATAATCAAGGGGATCGCTACCCACTTCAAAGGCTAGCTCGTCAATAAAACTCTCTACATAGAACACGTTTTGATTGATGTTCACCCCGCGCCAGAACCATGGACGCAGGTGGGTGTTGCGCATAGCGTGATCCGCAAGTATGTGCTCAATGTCATACGCAAATGCATGATCACCTTCCTCATCGAGTGACTGGAATACCGCCTTATCAATGGTTTCTTCGCCCAGTGGTGCGCGTAAAGCTGCCAGGATGGATTGGCCCGATATGCGAATATGTAGGGCTTTAGGAAGCCCCTGTTTCTCGCCATCTTCATGCAAGGTTGCGGTCATTCGACAATGGGTGATGGGGTGATAAACTCCCCGGAGCTGATCTTCCTCGCGACTCCACATTAACTTGATGGGGATACCCGGCAATTGTCGAGCTATGTCGGTGGCTTGCACGAGGTAATCGTGGTTACTTCTGCGTCCGAAGCCGCCACCCAAAATCGTCTTGTAGACCTCACATTGTTCGCGAAATAGTCCGGCGGCATCAGCCAACACTTCGAGTGCTGCCTCTCCATTTTGAGTGGGAACCCATGCCTCACAACTCGAGGGTGTCCAGAGCACCGTTGCGTTCATGGGTTCCATGGGCGCGTGGTTTTGGAAGGGATAGCTGTAGTCGGCGGTCACCAAGTTATCTGCTTGGTTCAAAGTCGATTGAGCATTGCCCTTGTTGTGACCAATGAAGGTGTCGCTAGCGGTCAGCCCATCTTTGAGGACGGTGTAAATACTGGCGCTATCGACCTGACCCGATGCGCCGGTGAGCCATTCTATCGAAACACTGTCGAGTGCCTGTTTGGCTTGCCACCAGTAGTCGGCAACCACTGCCACGGCATCATCGCCCACCATAACCACCTTTTTGACCCCTGGCATGGTGACGGCCTTGCGGGAATCGACCTTGCCTC
This sequence comes from Luminiphilus sp., assembly GCA_965656775.1. Classification (GTDB taxonomy): domain Bacteria; phylum Pseudomonadota; class Gammaproteobacteria; order Pseudomonadales; family Halieaceae; genus Luminiphilus. The sequence goes on along the minus strand of CBFHMA010000010.1, from coordinate 9,964 downwards.
GTTTGCCACCGTGCACGGGGCAGGCGCTGATAGTGGCTTGCAGCATGCCCGGTAATTTAATATCGGCTGCGTAACGTAACGTTCCCGTGACTTTCTCTCGTGTGTCCAGGCGCTTCACAGGACGGCCAATCACCTGCCAATCGTCGGGATTTTTCAGGGTTACTGCAGTCGGGATTGGCAACGTGCTGGCCAATAATGCTACGTCGCCAAATTGAATCGTCTTACCCGATGGTTGGTGGGTGATAATGCTGTTCTCAGCGTGACATTCATCGACACTGACCTGCCAACGTTGTGCAGCTGCTGTCAGTAGCAATTGCCGTGCGAGGGCTCCTCCCTCGCGGACATATTGCTGGCTATTCCGGATACCTCGACTACCGCCAGTTGAAAAGCTGCCCCAAGGCCGTCCCCGACTGAGACTTTGCCCAGGTGTAGGGAACTCCCAGCGAATGCTATCCCAGTCACAGGCCAGTTCTTCGGCGACCAGCTGAGCCAACCCCGTGAGCGTGCCCTGTCCCATTTCAGAGCGAGCAATACGAATAGTGACGTGATTATCCGGAGTGATTACGATCCATGCCGTTACTTCAGAGCCCTGATGTAAGTTGACGGTTCCGTTATTTGTTGACGAGTCTCCAGTAGTCTCTGCCGTCGCCGGAACGATGAGCCCAATACCGAGTCCTGCTGTACCCAACACACTACTGCCGATAACGAATCTACGTCGGCTCAGTACTATCTCGCGTACACTTGAATCGGTCATGATTTTTGGTCCTTTGCGATTTTGGCGGCGCGGTGAATGCCGGCCCTCACCCGAGGCAAGGTGCCACAGCGACAAATGTTGGTGATGGCACGATCGATCTCGGCATCACTCGGTATGGGTGAGTCTGTTAGCAATGCGGCGGCGGCCATGATCATGCCAGGCTGGCAGTAGCCGCATTGGGGTGTATCGAGATCTATCCACGCCTGTTGCACGGGGTGGCTGCCGTCTTCCGAGAGCCCTTCAATAGTCGTTATTGCTTTGCCCTCTGCCATACTGGCCGGTAGAACGCAGCAACGGACAGCGCTGCCGTCGAGGTGGATCGTGCAGGCACCGCACTGGGCAATACCACAGCCATATTTGGTGCCCGTCATATCGAGATGGTCGCGCAGTACCCAGAGCAAAGGTGTCGATGGATCCACATCGACTTCCACCTGCTGCCCGTTAATTGTCAGAGTGAGCATGGTTTGGTCCTCTGTAGTTCTTTGACGGTTTACGCGCTGAAGGTCTTAACGGCTTCCAGCAAGGTTTTAACCAAGTGTCGTTCGTCGCTATCCAACTCAGGTCGCCACACATCAAACAGCAAAATGACTCGCTTTTGATCACTGTTGTTCCAAGCCTCGTGGTTGATGCTGTCATCAAATGCCCAGGCGTCGCCACGGGTCGTTGTACGACTATCAGCTCCGACCCGTAGACCGCAATCGTTAGGCACTAACAGGGGTAAATGGCATATAAGTCGCGTGTTCACCATGCCAGTGTGGGGTTGAATGCGGGCACCCGCGTCCAATTTAGAAAACAGCACCGAGGGTGAGAATCCCTCTATCAGAGTGAGCGGTAGCGAGGACATTAGCTCTGTTGTTACTGGGCATGAGCGCATAGTGGGTGCTTGCTCACTGCCGTCGCGCCAAAAATAGGCGGAAGTCCACTTATCGCTATCCAATAACTCGCCGGCGGTATGCTGGGGCCGATCGATGCCGCTGTGGATATAAGGTTCAAAGGAATTGCGCTGTTGCGAGAGCAACGCCCGTAACTCGGCCTCGATCCGGTCTGTGGCTTCTTCTAGTTCGTTCATCCATGTGAGTTGCTCTTTTGGGAAAAAGCTGTAGTACGGCAAATCGGGCATGTAGTAGGCATGGGGTGCCTGGGGATATCGCTGTTGTTCATCGGGCCGCTCGAGGGTGCCCAGCATCATATCGATAGAGCGATTGAAGCGATCACTGGCGCTAGATCGGCTATAACCCGCAAGCGCAAGTTGATCGAGCAGATGCTGGCTGTAGGCGTGCATCAGTTCCCGTTGACGGCGTGCTATGCGTTGCAAGTCGGATTCGAGCTGGGCTGGCATGCCGTTAATCGTGGCCGATAGTCGTAGGGCTAATCCATAGTGGGCCGAAGCATTTTTGGGGTCGCCGCGACCGAACACCAGATCGCCTTTTAAGATAAGAGCCCGCAGATGGTGAGGCTCTAATGACAACACCTTGTCGATGGCTTGTTCGGCTCTGGTCCGATCGCCGGTGCTTAGGCTGGCCAGTACCAGTCCGAGCCAATGTTTAGTGTCGGCTTCACCATTATCGATGGCTTGCTGGAAGTTGGCGCGGGCCTCTTCTCCTCGACCGGCCTGAAGGGCTTGAAGGCCGGTGTCGAATAAGGCGTTGTTTGAGGGCTGAACCATGTCACCTCCAGATCCTTGAGCATGAATCATGTGCTAGTCGTCTTGTGGTCGCAAGGGTGTCGTAAAGCGGTCGTACATCCTTTGGACAGACTGGCGGCGTGGTCGCACTTATGCATAATGGCAGCAGATCATAATAAAATATCATCTGGGGGGATGTGGCAGTGGCGCGATACGTGCGAGTGGTGATTTGGGTGTTGCTCTGTGCAGCGGCATCGGTCCATGCCGATGACATGGTGTTGTTGAAAGAGCGCAACGCTCGGCTTGAGGCAACGGTTGAAGAACTGACCTTGAAGTTGGCCGAGTCGTTAAAAGCACAGCGTGAACTCGAGGCGGCTTTGGCGGCGGTGAATACCCGCATGGTCGCACCTGCTGCCACGCTTAAAACCGAGAATCTTGGCTCGGGCCAACCGTCGGTGAAGCTTACTGAGGAATCCTTGAATAACACCACACCTGCCGCGGTGACTGACTCTGTTGCGGCGGCCTCATCACTTGACTCGCCAGAGTGCAAAGTGAGTACGGTGATCAGTGGTTATCGCGGCACGGGCGAACAAAACAAGGCAGCCCGCGCTTGGTTGGGCAGTAATGATCACCTACGCCGTTGTTCTTCTGACCAACTGCAAGCCTTGCGCAAGACTATTCGTTGGGATTTTTGGGGTTATTCTCGGGAAGCGATCGCGCTGATCGACCGCGAGCTTGAAAAACGTTAACTATCACGGTTCGAGGCTGTAGAAATGAAGTGGCAAACCTTGGGAGATAAGCTCCCAAAGCGGCGTAACCCCCTCGCTCGGTTCACGGGTAGGTCGGTATTTCGTTGGATGGGTTGGCGGCTCGAGGGTGAGTTCCCCAATCACTCCAAGATGATTGTGGCTTTGGTACCCCATAGTTCCAACATCGATTTTGTTTTGACCCTAGCGGTGCTTTGGGGCTTAGGCCTGAAAGCGAAATTCATGGTGAAGCACACTATGTTTTGGTTTCCCCTGGGGAATTTACTGCGTGCATTCGGTGGCATAGCCGTGGATCGTCGTGCCAGCCATGGCTTGGTGGAGCAAATGAAAGCAGCCTTCGAGAGCAGGCGCTCGTTAATATTGGGTATTACACCCGAGGGCACACGCAGCGGAGCAGAACGTCTTAAATCGGGTTTCGCGCGGATTGCGGCGGCAGCCAAGGTACCCATACTGCCCGCCGTTATTGACTATCGCACGCGTACGGTGCGCTTTGCTGCACTGATCGAGGATGTCACCGATTTAGAGCAGGTCATGGAGCGGGTCCGGCTCGAAGCCATGACCGGGCATACCCGTCTATAACAGCTACGACGCAGACGCATGGCGCTTAATGACACTTAGTTGTTTTGCTATTGCGCCCGATACAACCTGGGGTACAAATGCATTCAGTCGCGCGAATAGCTTTTCGGGGAATCCCACGTGATGGCTGTGTGTAGGCTTAGTGATAAAAGCCATAAAGGCCTTCGCAACGGTTTCTGGTGTGTCCATCGCTACTTTTAGCTCGGTATTCATCGCTTCCACCGCCGAACTGTTGAGTAAGGTTTTTGTGGCCCGAGGTGCAAAGTAACGCACGCGGATGGCACTATCGGACAGCTCTCGAGACAGTGCCTCACTAAAGCCGCGCAGGGCAAATTTGCTGGCAGAGTAAGCACAGAACCCCGGATAACCGATGGTCCCAAAGGTCGAACCTACGTTAATGATTTGTAGTGGTGATGCGTGATCGACGATGTTCAATAGGGCCTGTGTTAGTAACAGGGTCGCGGTGACATTGACGTTAATTTGAGCCGCGACCACCGACGCGCTCTGCTCATGGAAAAGTCCAAAGTGACTGATACCCGCATTGTTCACCCACATTTGCAACGGATGCTCTAATGTCCTCACGTTTTCCACGAGGGTCGCCCTATCGCCCTCGCTCGTGATGTCACAACTTAGTGCGTAGACAGCAACCTGATGAAACGCGTTGGCCAACTTTTCACGCAGTTGCTGCAGTTGTTCGCTATTGCGTCCAACTAATAAAACACTGAAACCGGCGTCGCACAGAGCGTGACTGATGGCCGCACCGATACCACCGGTGGCACCGGTAACAACAGCTAGTGGGGTTAACATAATGCGTCCTCGGTGGGTGGGTGATGTTCTCCGTTTAGGCCCATCGCGATGTAGAGTTCGCGTTGGGATAGGGGGCCTGTAATTTCCCTGCGGCCATGCATAACCCGCTTGTTGTCGATAATCGCAAGATCACCGTCTTGCCACGGAATTTCCTGGGTTATGTGCTCGGCAAGAGCGGTAAGTTCCTGCAAAAGATCATCACTGATTAGTTCGCCGCTGCTCAAACGATAGGTAGGTGCCACATAGTTGTAAGACGGTCCCAGTAGGGCATTGGCAAATGCGGCTTTGCCGCTGTAGTTGTCAGTCCTAATGGCAGTGATGGTCAGGCAATAATCAATACCCTCGTCAGCGGCCTTCTGATAACGCTGTCCAGGCCTTAGTGTCATGAAATGGTCCAAATGTGCAGCTGTTACCGATTCGGGTTCTTGGATATTGAGTGCGTTTGCCACATAGCGTTGCCATACGATTTTCGGTAAATAGCGCGTCATGGTGTAGGGTTTTTGAAACTGGTTTTTAAGTGACACGGGTAGCGCGCTCATCAGTTCTACGCCGTCGCACAATGTGGTGTTAGCGCCTGGCGATGCTCGCCTGCTATAGAACGCCACCAGGTCCGGCGGTAGCGGTGTGTTGCCATTTTCAATGTGTAACCCCACCGCTGCGGTGCCCGCATCGACGGTCTGAACGCCCTCGGCGGCATAGCTTCTTGCGGGGTCGAAGGTTAAGGTTTGACACAGTTGTTTAAGCAGCTTTCCGAATTTCATCACGTCAAAATGTTGGGTCGGTATGACCAAACTGCCCTTGTCTCTCAGTGCTCTGTGGATGTCGGCTACTGACGTGGGGATGCTGTGCTGTTCAATATGAGCTGGGCTATTCATGCGGCCTCCCCACAGGCTTGTTGCAGTGCATGTCCATAGACTTCCGCAATGCGAACCCGACAGAGCTTGCCATTGCTGGTGAGGGTGCCGTTGCTGGCGCTGAATGGTTTGTCTGCTCGGTGCCAAACACGCAGTTGAGCGTAATCGGGTAGGGTGTTGTTGATCGCTCTGATAATGTCGCGTAACTGGCCATTGGAGCAGCTATCGTGGGCATGAATAACCGCAGATAAATAGGGCGCTGCTTCACCGAAAACCGCTATATGGCCAATGTCTGGCGATGCTAGAAAAACACTTTCAACCCACTCGGGTGAAATATTGCGGCCGAAGCTGGAAATGATGGTGTTTTTGATGCGACCGGTAATGTAGAGGTACCCGTCCTGATCGAGATACCCCGCGTCTCCGGTAACAATATCCGTTAGGGTTGACGTGTCTCCAAGATAGCCCTGCATCGCGGCACCCGTAACAATCACTTCGCCGTTTGCAGAGATGCGGACATTGGCATGTCTCAGTGGCCGACCTACACTCCCCACCTTGGCATTACCTGGGGTGTTTAGTGCCACACAGGAACCGCACTCGGTGAGCCCATAGCCCTCAAATACAGGCAACCCAGCAGCGAGTGCTTGTTCGAGTACCGCGGGTGCCACTTTACCACCGCCGACCGCAATGAACTTTAGGCTGCGAAGGGCTTCAAGGTCGCCGCCTTCAATCAATACTTTTAGCATTTGCGGCAATAGAATGACGCTTTCGGCCTGGTACCGCGCCACTGCAGAGCAGAACAAGGCGGGATCAAAACTATGATTCGACAGTAAACCCAAGCGCTCGTTATCGTCTATGACCAGAGACCGGCCCATCCACAGGGGTAGATAAATACCGGCGACGTTTTCAAGCAAGGTGGCGAATGGCAGTAAGCAGAGGTGGCTACCCAGTGCTGAGGGCGCCAGTGCGTCGGCCAGTGCATCGACGATGGTAAGTAAGGTGGACTCAGTGAGGCAGGCGCCCTTGGGGGTGCCTGTACTGCCCGATGTGTAGGTGATTTTACTGATGGCTGCGTCGCTAGCTCCGTCGCGCCGTTCGAGTCGGCGATAGCTGCCAGGGAGTAGTGCCGAGAACATGTCCACACCACTACAGGGCACGATACCTTGACCGCAATACAGAGTGTCTATGCCACTGTTACTGATCAGATGGCTGCGTTGCTCGGTACTGAAAAATAACGGTATCGGCACCACTGGAATATTCAAGCTGGCCGCAGCCAAATCCACCAGCAACCAATCTAGGTGATTACCGGCTTCGATCCCTAGCCGTCGGCATTCGGTTGATTTTAGTTCTGCGGCGACGGAATCGATTTGGGCCCATAACTCGGCATAGGTAACGGTGTGGGATGCCATGATCACAGCCTCGGCTTGAGGCTGTTGATATGCCCATTGTCGAATTCTTTCAATGAGGGCGCTCATAGTACGGACTCCGTGGTTAGCAGTTGGCAGTGGTAGCGTTTCGCTATAGCCGCTAAACCTTGTTCTATATCAATAAGAAGAATTTGCGGCGCCTTGTCGTAGTAGCTGCCCCAGTCAAGACGCTCGACCCCCAGTCGCGCCGGATCGGCATCACCGATGTAATTGAAGGGCACGCCAGTGCGTTTGAGGGCGAGACGTACCGCGGTCGTCCCTGTACACACCGCATAGGGCAGCTTGTTGGATGCCAGTAGATGTAATAGGAAGACGATGAGGCGGCCGCTATGAATGAGCGAGGCTGCAGCGAGGTTGCCAACTTCAACTAACGCAGTTCGTGTAACGCCCACATTAAGATGCTGGCTGACCACCTGCTCTATGGGGGCATCGAGGTAGCGCTCTATTAGCGTAGGCTCCTGATTAAAGCCCCGAATACCAACCACCGCATTGGGTTGACGCTGCGTGTCCACGGTACAAAAGCGCTGGTTTATTAAGTTGCGCACGTGAGCATTGTGGCTGAGCACGTATTGGCGGCGTATGTATTGTGCCGATACTTGCTGTAGGTACGGAGAGAGTCTGCACTGATAAACCGGCGTTTGGTGTTGTTCTTGCGCACCCCAAAGCTGTGCTGACGGGGCGGGCAGCTGTTTCCAATTGAGTTCATGTTCGAGATCGATGGCTACATTGGGCGCAGCATCGAGCGCGTGTATATCGGTATATGTGAAGGCACCCAGAGTCATGGCACGCTCCTAATCGGTTAGAGCCTGCAGTATTCCTGATGAACCTTAAAGCCAGCTTAAGTGTCGGGGTTAGACGGAATTTGAAGGACGCAGCCGATATGAATTTTTATTAATGATGTAAACTCTGTGATTCTGCTCTGTCCTGTAGAAGCGCAATTTCTATGCTGTTTTCAGATAAAGTCTCGCCATTTCGCGCCACGATGCTGATTGTCATTTGGCTGTTGTCGTTAGTGGGTTGTCAGTCTGACAGCGACAGTATTCAACCATCACCTGATGTCTCGGAAGCGGATGGTGGAGCCAGCGAACCCGATATCGATCGTACTAGCCTACTCCAGGGTGGGACTTATGGCAGCTTAGAGATCACATTGCTGGATAAGAGCGTCGGTATATTGGAGGAATCCCTGCCATCTTTCGGGCGTTTTGATCCATCGCTGGTTTTCAGTAAAGGCCTCGATTTTAGACAGCAGTTTGTTTTCCCCTTCGGTGGTTACAGCACGACCCTTGGGGAAGGTGTCCACCGCTCGGGCAATACGGTTAAGCATGAGCCGGTCGCTGCCCTACTGCGGTTTTACCCAAACACAGACTACTTATTGCAACTGGCCCAGGGGACCGAGGGAGCCATTATCATCACGCCTGTTGCAGTAAGCGATGGTATAGCCAATTGCTTTGTGCAAACTGACGACGCCCCATCACTGGCGTTGCAACCCGCAGAGGGTAACGATTCCTGTCTGAAGGCGCGTTTTACCCTGGAAGACCTGGTAAATACCTACAGTGCCGCAGAGTTTGCCTTCGATCTCGGTGAGTTTACTGAGACTTCGACGTTTACTCTGGCAGCTACTTTTTTCTTCGAAGTGCCCACGGGTTCAGTTGCTGGTCTGGTTCAGTCGAATAACGATGTTGCAGCCATCAAGCTGTCGGTGAATGAAGCTGTCGCTGTTGATTTACCGCCGAATGTCTATGCCAGCGGTAATTTTCTGCCAACACTGAATGGTTTTGGTTTCAGCAACGTAGGCGATGGGTCCTTTGATCTCTTCCCCAAGGACTTGATTGCTAGGCAATACGGACAAGAAACCGTATGTTTTGTCGAGAACGAGCAATGCAAGGCGCTAAATCCCTACGGACTGTACATCGTGTCGTCCCTTGATCCCCATGACGCATCGAACGGCCTTTGTAATGGTATGGCTGTGGCATCAACCATGCTGGCTAATGGTATTGAGCCTTTCCCTGGCTCCGATAAGGCGCTGCCGATCGATTATAACCCCGCCGCAAGCAATACCATTGAGCTCAACTATGGTGACGTCCGTGAGTTCATTGCAGCGAAGCAGATTGGTCAGTACAGGGAAGCGATTTCCAATCACAGAAGGAACTATTGCCCTGGCTTGAAGCCAACGCAGGTATTGGCTGAGATTGAGACACGTTTCAATACCGATGATCCCATCGCAGTAATGGAGATCTTCACAAGGGCTCGTGAGGCTGGACATGCACTGACCCCCTACGCACTGAGCGATGAAGGCGGAAATATGCGGCGCATTTATGTCTATGACAGCAACCATCCGTCGGATATGAGTCGCTTTATTGAGGTCGACATAACGCCAGGTCAGGAGAGTTGGCGTTACACCGGCGCTGTGAATGCGGGCGCTGAAGAGCTGCTTTACGATGGGCTGGAGACTAGCAATTCCATGTGCCCGGTGCCCGTGTCTCTTTACGAGACCGATGAATTGCTGACGCAGCCTGCGGGGTCGACGCGCTTTATTGACCAAACAGGGGTTAATGCCCAGATTATCGATAACGAGGGCAATATCTCGGGGGCTGATTTCGAGGCGCTGGTCAATATCAACAACATCCCCGGAGCGACCCTACAAAGGTTTATCGGCACCAACCTCCTCACTATCACGGGCGTATCTCAACCCGCGGCGCTATCCGACCTTACTGCCGAGAATTTTAGTGAGCATCTGGATAACAGTTATCTAATTCGCGCCCAACCCGTAACGGAAAGGGCTACTCAAGAACTTCGATTTTTACAAAGTTCAATCTTGGAAAGTCGCTCAAGCTCGGCCTACGTCGCTAAGCTCGTCTCCGAGGAGCCCCTGATTACAGATATACGGCAGGTCTTTCGTGCAGGGGCCGCCGCCCGTTTCATTACCGTCGAGAAAGTACCTAGAGGCCTCTTTGCCGCGAAGATTTTTTCTACAGTGAATGAGACTCAGATCGGCTATGTTGCTACTGTTGAAGTCTCCACTACAGCACTAGGTGTCAACGATTCTGTAGGTGTGTTCGCCGCCGATGACGGCGCACGCTATGTGGTCTTTAGCTACGACTCTGTCACCGGTGGTAACTTTACCCTGTTGAGCGAGGGCGTCGAATATCGGCTCAATT